>NZ_VBZC01000014.1:0-186567 GCF_005786655.1 Streptomyces montanus | reverse complement strand
CGTACCCGCCTGAGCATCTCGTGGGTGGCGGGGAGGTTCTCGCAGTCGGTGCCCTCCTCCGCGTAGAGGTAGGGGACCGCGTCCAGCCGGAACCCGTCGATCCCCAGATCCAGCCAGAATCTGAGCGCTGCCAGCACCTCTTCCTGCACCGCGGGGTTCTCGAAGTTGAGGTCCGGCTGGTGCGAGAAGAAGCGGTGGAAGTAGTACTGCTCGCGGACCGGGTCGAAGGTCCAGTTGGAGACCTCGGTGTCGACGAAGATGATCCGGGCGTCCTGGTACTGCTTGTCGTCGTCCGCCCACATGTAATAGTCGCCGTACGGACCGTCGGGGTTCTTCCGCGACTCCTGGAACCACGGATGCTCGTCGCTGGTGTGGTTCATCACGAAGTCGATGATCACGCGCATGCCGCGCTGGTGGGCGGCGTCCACGAACTCCACGAAATCGGCGAGGTCGCCGAACTCGGGCAGGACGGCGGTGTAGTCGGAGACGTCGTAGCCGCCGTCGCGCAGCGGGGACTTGAAGAACGGCGGCAGCCACAGGCAGTCGACGCCGAGCCATTGCAGGTAGTCCAGCTTGGCCGTCAGCCCTTTGAGGTCGCCGATGCCGTCGCCGTTGCTGTCCTGGAAGGAGCGGACGAGGACTTCGTAGAACACGGCGCGTTTGAACCACTCGGGGTCGCGGTCTTTCGCGGGGGTGTCTTCGAAGGTGTCCGGGACGGGCTCGTTGACGATCATGATGTGGGTGACCCTCCGATCGGTGAGGACGGTCGCAGGACGCATATGTGTGCCGGCGCGCGGCCCGGCTCCAGACACACATAGTTGGTCCTGCCCCAGTGGTAGGTGGCGCCGGTGAGCTCGTCGCGCACCGGGACGGACTCGTGCCAGTCGAGCCCCAGTTGTGGCATGTCCAGCGAGACCGTGGCCTCCTGGGTGTGGTGCGGGTCGAGGTTGACCACCACCACAACCGTGTTCGAGCCGCTGCGCTTCGAGTACGCGATGACCGCGTCGTTGTCCGCGTGATGGAAGTGCAGGTTCCGCAGCTGCTGGAGCGCGGGATTGCGGCGCCGTGTCCGGTTGAGCCGGGATATGAGCGGCGCTATGGACCGGCCCTCGCGTTCGGCCGACTCCCAGTTCCGTGGCCGTAGTTGGTACTTCTCCGAATGCAGGTACTCTTCGCTGCCCGCCCGCAGCGGGGTGTTCTCACACAGCTCGAACCCGCTGTAGACACCCCAGGTCGGCGACAGCGTCGCGGCCAGCACCGCCCGCAACTCGAACGCCGGCCGCCCACCCCGCTGCAGAAACTCATGCAGGATGTCCGGCGTGTTCACGAAGAAGTTCGGCCGCATATAAGCCGCCGCGTCCCCCGACAACTCCGTCAGATACTCCGTCAGCTCCTGCTTGCTGTTACGCCAGGTGAAGTACGTGTACGACTGCTGGAAACCGATCTGCGCCAGCGTGTGCATCATCGCCGGCCGGGTGAACGCCTCCGCCAGGAACAGCACATCCGCATCCGAGCGGTTGACCGCCGCGATCACCTGCTCCCAGAACACCACCGGCTTGGTGTGCGGATTGTCCACCCGGAAGATCCGCACCCCGTGATCCATCCAGAACCGCAGCACCCGCAGCGTCTCGGCGACCAGACCGGGCATGTCCTGATCGAACGCGATGGGATAGATGTCCTGGTACTTCTTCGGCGGGTTCTCCGCATACGCGATCGTGCCGTCCGGGCGGTGATGGAACCACTCCGGATGCTTGTCCACCCACGGATGATCCGGCGAGCACTGCAACGCGAAGTCCAGCGCCACCTCCAGACCCAGCCGGCCCGCCTCGGCCACGAACGCGTCGAAGTCCTCCAGAGTGCCCAGATCCGGGTGGACGGCGTCATGACCGCCCTCCGCAGAACCGATCGCCCACGGCACCCCCACATCCCAGGCCCCCGCCGACAGCGTGTTGTTGGGGCCCTTGCGGAACGTCGTGCCGATGGGATGGATGGGCGGCAGGTACACCACGTCGAAGCCCATCCGGGCGATTGCCTCCAGCCGCCTGGCCGCGGTACGGAAAGTTCCGCTGATGGGCGGCCGGCCCACCTCCACCACCGCGCCCTCCGAACGCGGGAAGAACTCGTACCACGAGCCGAACAACGCCCGCTCCCGCTCCACCAGCAACGGCAACGGGTCGGAGGCCGAGACGAGTTCGCGCAGGGGGTGCTCCGCAAGTACGGCGTCCACCTTCGGGCCGAGTGCTACGGCGAGGCGGGCCGCGGCGGGGCGTTCGGTGTCGCGCAGTGCGCGCACAGCGGTCAGTACCGCCATGCGCTCCGCACCGTCCCGAACTCCGGCGGCGGCCTGTTCGTAGAGCAGCGCGCCCTCCTCCAGGACCAGCTCCGTGTCGATCCCCGCCGGGATCTTGATCTGCGCGTGGTGGCGCCAGGTGCTGATGGGGTCGCTCCACGCCTCCACCGTGTACGTCCAATGGCCCAGCGCTCCCGGTGTGACGTCCGCGCCCCAGCGGTCGCTGTCGGGGGCCAGTTCGCGCATCGGGGTCCACGGCCCGGGGCGGCCGCTCGGGTCGCACAGCACGACGTTGGCGGCGACCGCGTGGTGGCCCTCGCCGACAACGGTGGCGGTTACCTGGAAGGTTTCCCCCACGACCGCCTTCGCCGGGCGTCTGCCGCAGTCGACCATCGGCCGGACATCGCGGATGGGGACGCGGCCGGTGGCCGGGGTTCGGGTCATGGGTTCCACCTCCGTCCTCCTTGTCCTTGAGTTCCGTCCGTGGTCCGGACCTGTGCCGGAAACGGAAGCGCGGGATGCGCCGGGTGCGCCTATGGCACCGGGGCCACCGTGAGTCCGCGGGGCCGTGTGTGGCTTTCCAGGTCGCCGCGCCGGTCGGGCTTGTCGCCCCGATCCCACCGGTACGGCGTTAAATCGGCGCACAGATAGCGCTCGGCGGCGTGGGCGGCCTCTCGGGCGCATCGCTTGCCCATCAGCACGCAGAGTGTGTAGCCCGTGTCCTCGAAGTTGCCCCGCACCGTGCGGTCGGTGGGGGAGGCGAGCATCAGGCGTTCCCAGGCCCGGTACCGCTCCAGATGCCTGGCGACCTCGGCTTTGGCAGGCAGCAGCATCTCACTGGTCACCTTTCCTCCGCTCCGATGCGCACGGCTCATCCGGATGGTGTGCGAAGGCCGTGCACGAGAGGCGCCGACCGGTTGGAAGGGTCGAGGCCTTCACCCATGGTGCACGTGACGTCACTCAACGTCCTGTTGTGCTTTCAACGATCTGGGTGGCTCTCTCGTGTTGCACGAACGGAGTAGTGCTTTCACTCTTGGAGTGACTCAGGAGCGATCAGAGCTCACGCTTCGTGTTCGGGGCTCGGCCCGTAGGGGCGAGGAGGAGCGGCCGCTTCGCCGGTGAGGAGCCAACGACGATGAAGACCGTAGTGTCCTGCTACTACCACCTCGACATAGAGGTCAGCCCGGAGCGGGTTGCGCAGGTCAGGCGCATTCTTGCCGCCCACCTCCGGTACTGGAACCTGGAGGACCTCGTCGAGCCCGTCTGTCAGTGCACCGAGGTGCTGCTTCACGCGATCGACGAGCATGCCGCGGACAAGAACACCACGATCGAGATGTGGTGGACCGGCCAGCACCTCATCACCGCCGTGTCGGACAATGACGCGGACCTGCACCCGAAGTACTCCCAGCCCGGGTGCCTGGCTCATATCGCGGCGGTGAGCGACGGCTGGGGCTGCTGTGCCAGGGGAACCGGCGGCAAGATCATCTGGTTCTCGCGCCGGGCCCGCGCCCTCGAACGGGCCCCGCTGGTCCCGACCGCACCCGCCCCCGACCTGCGGGAGGCCCGCCAGGTTCCCCGCGAGGAGCCGGTGCCCGCTCTGGCCGCTTCCGCGCCCGCGATCATTCTCACCGGCGCGTCCGCCGACGCCCACTCCTGGGACAAGGGAGGCTCACCGCCCAGGACCGGGGCCCGCACCTCTGTGTGACCTGCCCGGAGTACACCACCGGCCCGCGAGCCGCCCCGGCGGCCGGGCCGACGGTGTTGTCCTTTGCTCGATCTGTGCTTGAGCCGGATCTCAACGGGCGCCGGGAATGCCGTACGCGTGATCCACGCGCAGGCGCAGGACCAGGCGATGGTCGCGGACCATGGCGGCGCGATAGTCGTCCCAGTCGGGGTGCTCGCCCTGGACGTCGCGGTACAGGCGGATGAGTTCCTCGACCGTCTCGTCGTACGGATCCTGTGCGACGGGGGAGAGGTCGGCGAGGCCTTCGACGACCGTGTAGGACCACCGGTCCGCGCTGGTGACGTAGTACGACGCCCGAGGATCCCGACGCAGATTGCGCGTCTTGGCGCGGTCGTCCGTGATCGAAACGCGCAGGATCCGCTCATCGGGGTAGTACGCGTGGTTGACGTTCGACAGCTGAGGCCGTCCGTCGCGCTTGAGGGTGACGAGCACACCGCCGTCGTACTCACCCAGCAGCTTGAGCAAGGCGACCTGGTTTGTGTCCTGAGTCATACCCGTGTCAACGCCCCGAACAGCGCGAAGCATTCCGTCGTCCCTGTGTTCCGGCGGATCATCGACGGTCGCGACCTCACTGGAACACGTTGTCCGAGTCGGCCCAGCTGAAGGGATCGACCGGGACGGGTCTCCGCCCGGCTCGCGATGACGTCGCGTACATCGCGTCGATCTCGGCGGCGAAGTGCCGCGAGATGACGTCTCTTCGCAGCTTCATCGACGGCGTCAGCATCCCGTTGGCCGGGTCGAAGGGCTCCGGGAGGATGCGGAACACCCGGATGGATTCGGAACGGGACATCGGGGTGTTGGCCGCCGCGATCGCCCGCATGACCTCTTCCCGCAGCGCGTTGTCCTCTCGTACGTCGTGGCTCGACGCTTCGCCCTGTACGGGCAAGGACCGCCGCCAGTGCGCGAGAAACTCCGGATCCAGGGTGATCAGGGCTCCTACGCAAGGACGGTTGTCACCGACGACGACCGCTTGATGAATGAGGGGGTGGACCCGCAGGCGCTCCTCGAGGGCCGCCGGAGCCACGCTCCTGCCGCCGCTCGTGATGATGATGTCCTTCTTGCGCCCGGTGATGGTCAGATATCCCTCGGTGTCCAGCCGGCCTATGTCGCCGGTGGCCAGCCAGCCGCCACGGAGCGCTGCCCGAGTGCCGGGGGCGTCATTGACATACCCCTGGAACACCGAGGGGCCCCGCACCAGGATCTCCCCGTCCTCGGCCACCCGGACCTCTGTGCCGGGCAGCGGGCGACCGACGGTTCCGAACTTCTGCCGCTCCACGGGCTGTGCAGTGATGCCGCCACTGGTCTCGGTGAGTCCGTACCCGTCGTGGATGAGGATCCCGATTCCTGTGTAGAAGAGGGCGAGTTGACGGTTCAGGGGAGAGCCGCCCGACATCGCGCCGCACACGCGTCCGCCCAGCGCGGCGCGGAGTCTCCTGTACACCGTCTTTTCGTAGAAGGTGTGCTGGGCCCGCAGTTCGAGGTTGGGTCCGGGGCCCGTTCCCAGCTGCTGTCGCTCGACGGCGCCGGCGAAGCGCCGTGCCGTGTGCGCCGCGCGCTCGAAGAGGGGGCCATAGCCGTCCTGCTGGGCCTTGCGCAGGAAGTTCTTGTAGATCTTTTCGAAGATGATCGGGACGCCGCAGAGGAATGTGGGGCGAAACGACAGCAGGGCCGAGGAAAGCGCCTTCTCGTGGAGCTCGGCCTCGTGTCCCATCAGCAGTCCGCCGCGCACGCAGAGCCCCTGGAGCATGAGGCCGTACACATGGGAGAAGGGCAGGAACACAAGGATGGCCGGTTGCTCTCCGGGCGCCGCCGCCGTGTGCCGCCACTCGGCCAGCAGTGTGTCGCAGGGACTGGCCAGATTGCGGTGGCTCAGGGCACTCCCTCTGGGGTGTCCGGTCGTGCCGGATGTGTAGGCGATGACCGCGGTCGAGTCGGGCAGAACGATCCGGCGCAGTGAGTCGACACTCGCGAGGGGTACGGACCGGCCCCGCTCCACGAGTTGCGACAGGGCTCCGGCGTCCAGCTGCCAGACGTGGCGAAGCTGCGGCAGCGAGGCGCACGCCGAGCCGACGGTCATGACTCCTTGTTCGTCCTCCACGACCACGCCCACGCAGTTGGCGTCCCTGAGGACCCATGCGATCTGATCGTGCGACGACGTCGGGTGGAGAGGAACGACTTCGGCGCCCACGGCCCAGAGCGCGTAGCAGAGGACGGTCCACTCGTGCCGGGTGCGCGCCATGACGGCCACCCGGTGGCCGGGATACAGCCCGGCCGCGATGAATCCTCTCGCCAGGTCCACCACTTCGTCCCGCAGCTCGACCGCGGTCACGGGTGACCAGGTCGCGGGGGAGGCGTCGGAACGGCGCGCGATCAGCGCGAGCGTGGGATCGCGGTCCGCCGTTTCGAAGAGACTGTCGGCGAGCCCTCCCTGCATCCGTGCTGGAGCTGGTGAAGGAAGTTCGGTCAGTTGCATGCACCGCTCCAGAATTCTTCGCAGAGCGCTCTCGCAAAGGGAGGCTGGGTGTCGAGGGCGTTCGAAAATGTAACTCACCTAGGGGACAGCCGTGCCCCCTGAGCCCCCATGTGGCTTGACCTGATCGATGGCTCAAAACCGAGGGGTGCCGCGCGGGGCCGCGGCGGCCCTGGCGAGTGCCGACCGCGGGTGCAGCATCGCAAAGGGGCCTCGCGAGCGGCCGAGCGGATCGCCCAACTTGCCTCAGTTGTAGGTCAGTTGGGACGCATTCGCCGGTTCGAGTACCGCGATGGTGCCTTGTGCCGCGGCGCACAACGTCTCTGTGCCGGCTCCGTCCACGCTGGACACATCGCACCGGCACGCCACGCGGGTGCGGCCGGCCCGGACGACCTGTGCGTGTGCGCGCAGGGTCGTGCCCTGGGCGGGTCGCAGGTAGTCGATGGTGAACCCGGCGGTGATGAATCGGGTGCCGATCACCGTGCCCGCGGCGAAGGTCAGCGCGTTGTCCGCGGCGTAACTGAGCACCCCGCCGTGGACGAACCCGTACTGCTGGAGCAGTTCCTCGCGGATGTCCAGCTCCAGTGTTGCCGCGCCATCGCCGAAGGCCATCAGCCGGGCGCCGAGCAGCCTGCTGAAGGGCTGCGCCGCCAGTGCCTTCCGCGCGGCGGCCAGATCCGGAGCTTCGCTCACCATTCCCACCTCACCCATGCTCACTTCACTGATGAAGTGAGCATGGCGTTCGCCCTTCGCCTCTGTCAAGATCGACCCATGCCCGAGCCCGACGAGCGCCTGTTCTTCCTGTTGCAGCGGGCGGCGCATCTGCTGCGCACCACCGCGGACCGTCGCTGCCTCGCCGCCGCCGGTGTCACCACGGCACAGCTCGGCGCGTTGTTCGCGGTCCGCGACCAACCGGGCCTCACCCAGCAGCAGCTTGCCCGCACGCTGGGGCTGCGTGAATCCGCCGTCACGGCGCTCGTCGGGCGGCTCACCGCGGCCGGCCTCGTCAGCAAACATCCGCACGCGCGTGAGCATCGGGCCGTGGTGCTCGAGTTGACCGGCGACGGTGCCGCCGCCCTCCGCGCCGCCCAGCCCGAGATCGACCGCTTCAACGCCGAACTGCGCGTCCTGCTCGGCGACGACCGGTTCACCGAGACCGCTGCCGCGCTGCACGCGCTCGCCTACTGGGAGCCCTGAGCTTCCGGGCCAGTGTCAGGACTGGGCCCACTGACGAGCGTGCCCGTGCTCCGCCGGACAGGTCCCTGCTGTTTGCCGATGACATCCAGGACGTCATGTTCGCCGGCGAAGGACTCGCCCTCCGCGCCGTACAGGAGGACAGGGACGTCGTGAATCGTCTGCAGGTTGGTCACAGGGAGCGCTCGTGATCGGTGAGGACAGCATGGATGACGCGCCGTGCGATGGTCGCCATGGTCGGGTTCGTGTCCCGGTAGTACCGCAGTTCGTCGAGCGCGATCGACAGCGCCCAGCCACGGCCCCGGGTCCATGCCGCCTCGCCGGCGCCCAGAGCGGAGCGGAAGACGTCGCGGCCGTCGGCCGGCAGCAGATACCACGCCGCGATCAGGTCCACGGCGGGATCGCCCACGCCCAGGCACCCGAAGTCGATGACGGCGCTGAGCCGCCCGCGGGCGAGCAGCACGTTCCCGGGTTGCAGGTCCGCGTGAATCCAGACTGCGCGGCCGGACCATACGGGGGCGTGCAAGGCCGCGTCCCATACGGCGTTCGCCGCGTCGGTGCCGACGATTCCGCGCAGATCCTCGATCGCGTCTCGTGTCGAGACGTCTCGCGCCTTCAGGGGCTCGCTGCGGTAGGAGGGAGGCCCGTCCGTGGGATCGATGCGGTGCAGCGCGGCGACGAAATCCGCCAAGTCCTCGGCGAGCAGGCCGGGTTCGGCGATGCGTCCGACGTCCGGGTTCTCGCCCTCGAGCCAGCGGAAGACGGACCAGTGCCAGGGGTAGCCCTCACCCGGCGTGCCCTTGCCCAGCGGCACGGGAATGGCGAACGGAAGCGACGGGGCGAGCAGCGGCAGCCACCGATGCTCCTTCTCGACGTCCGTCGCCGACCCTGCCACGCGGGGCAGCCGCACGACCATGTCCTCGCCGAGCCGGTACATGGCATTGGATGTGCCGACGGACTTGATCGGTTCGACGGGAAGGCCCGCCCACTTCGGAAACTGCGTGGCGACCAGCCGTTGCACCAGAGGTAAGTCGATGTCCGTCTCGTCGGCATGCATCTTGCCGTCCCCCATGAGTACCTTCCTTCCGGCCGGCGGCCATACGAACGTTCCGGGCCGCCGCCCGTCAACTCATTTAGGCTGGAGTCATGGGTGGCGGCGTGGTGACGCTGTTCCTGTGCGGCGATGTGATGCTCGGGCGCGGCGTCGATCAGATCCTCCCGCATCCCGGTGATCCGTCACTGCGGGAGGACTACGTCGGGGATGCCCGGTTCTACGTCGAGGCGGCCGAGTCCGCGAACGGCCCGATCCCCGCCCCTGTCGCCCCGTCGTGGCCCTGGGGCGACGCACTCCGGGTACTGGAGGAGGCCTCCCCGGACGCCCGGATCGTGAATCTGGAGACGGCCATCACGCGCAGCGACGCGTTCGCGCCCGGGAAAGTGGTCCACTACCGGATGCACCCGGCCAACGTGCCCGCCCTCGCCGTGGCCCGGCCCGACGTCTGCGTGCTGGCCAACAACCATGTGCTGGACTTCGGCCGCCCGGGTCTCGAGGAGACGCTCGATTCGCTGGACCGCGCGGGCCTGCGGGCTGTGGGCGCGGGACACAACGCGGACGAGGCGTACGCGCCCGCGACGGTCATGGTCGGTCGCAGGGGGCGTGTGCTGGTGTTCGCCCTGGGAATGGAGTGCAGCGGGGTCCCGCCGAGCTGGGCGGCGACCGCGGACCGGCCCGGTGTCGCCTTCGTCCCCGGTCCGTCGGCTGCCGCGGCCGCCGAGACGGTGGAGCGGGTGCGGCGGGTGAAGCTGCCGGGCGACATCGCGGTCGTCTCCGTGCACTGGGGCTCCAACTGGGGTTACCGCGTCTCCCGGGAGCAGGTCCGATTCGCGCGCGCTCTGGTGGACGGCGGCATCGACGTCGTACACGGCCATTCCTCGCACCACCCTCGTCCCGTCGAGGTGTACCGCGACCGGCTGATCCTTTACGGCTGCGGCGACTTCATCGACGACTACGAGGGCATCTCGGGTTACGAGGAGTACCGCGACGACCTTCGCCTCGCCCACCTCGTCGCCGTCGACGCCGGCACCGGGCGACTGGCCGGCGTCCGCATGGTGCCCCTGCGGGTTCGGCGGATGCGGCTGGGGCCCACGACGGACGACGACCGCGGATGGCTGCGCGCGACACTCGACGGAGTCAGCGACGGCGTCCACATCACCCTGAACCCCGACGGCACGCTCGGGCTGGACCACCCGGCTGCCGCGCACCGGAGCCCCTCATGACTACGAATGTCCGGTCCCCGGTCCCGAGGGCCGGCCGGTGAACCGTCGCCTGCGGCTGACGCTGCTCGGGGTGGGGGCGATGAACTCGCCGCGGTTCGCCCCCGCCGGTCTGCTGCTGCGGTGTGCCGGACACAGTGCCGCCTTCGACGGCGGGCCCGGGGCCGAGCCACCGCCCGGGCGGCTCGGCGCCTGGCTGGTCACCGACGAGCAGGCGGAGCTGCGGTCCGCGCTGCGGCGGCAGGCGGCCGCGCGGGGTGTCCAGGTGCGAGCCGGTGATCTGGAACTCGGCGAAGTACTGGTGCGCTGCTGCTCGGTGGAGCACACATCGCATCCCGCGTACGGCTATCGAATCGAGGCGGGCGGACTTGTGGTGGTCTGGGCACCGGAGTTCTGGCAGTTCCCCGCCTGGGCGGCACGGGCGGATCTGATGTTCGCCGAGGCAGCCGCCTGGGACCGGCCGATACGGTTCCGGGGCGGCGTGGGCGGCCACGCGAGCGTACGCGCCGTCGCCGAGCAGGCGGTGCGGCACGGGGTGCGGCGACTGGTCTACGCCCACATCGGGCGTCCCACTCTGCGGGCCATCGACGCCGGGTCGAAGCCGCCGGCCGGTGAGTGGGGGGTGGAAGGCCGCACGTACGCGTTGCGGTTCGCGCAGGTCGACGAAAAGGGCCGCGCAGGCCCCTGAGGACCGCGCGAACCGTTGAGGACCGCGCGGACCGGTGAAGAGCGCCGCAGGTCAGCCGTTCCAGCTTTCGTCGTACGGGTCGTGCGGGGCCGGGACCGGTTTGGCCCGGGTGACGTTGATGAAGGGGATGACGCCGCCGTTGACGGGGTCCTTGGTCTTCTTGTCGGTGTAGGTGCCGGTGACTTCGAGCCAGGTATCGGGTTGCAGGACGGGCGGAAGCTGCCCGGACAGACCGATCTTGACGGGCTGGGCGTCGGCGGCGCAGCAGTTGAGAGCCATGCGGACGAGGTACGGGGTGCCGCTGCGGTCGAGGGCGACGAAGCCGCTGACCTTGATCGGCCGGTCGGCGAGGGAGCGCCCGTGGTCGTAGACCGCGCGACCCGCGTAGTCGGCCAGGTTGAGCCGGAGCGGGTTGCCGGCGGGGAGAGCGGAGTAGCCCCAGGGTTGTTCCTGCAGGGCTGTGCCGGCCCGCATGGCGCTGTAGGAGCCCAGCGCGGGCGGGGCGACCAGAATGAGGGCGAACAGGGGCAGCACCAGGAGCCAGGAGACGCGCGGCTCCCGGTGGACGTGACCCCCGTGCGGCTCCGATGGGGCGTCCGGCTGCTCCGATCGGCCGTCGCCCGCCGTGCGTGGCCGTCGACGCTCGTACCAGACGGTGGCGACGGCCGTGACGATCAGGACGGCGCCGGCCACGAGGACCAACGGGCGCAACTCGGCTTTGACATACCGCAGATAGAGGTCGGTGGAGCCGGCGCGCAGCACCGCTCCGCCGACGAGGAACAGCACGATGGCCTGTGCCTGCCGGTTCACAGCAGGACCGCCCCGACGAGGACCGACACCAGGACGGCCAGGACGAACGTGACGGGGGCGAACCGCAGCGCGAACCCGCGGCCGAACGTGGCGGCCTGCATGGCGAACAGCTTCAGGTCGATCATCGGTCCGACCACGAGGAACGCCAGCCGCGCGGTGAGCGAGAACTGGGACAGCGACGCGGCGACGAACGCGTCGGCCTCGGAGCAGATCGACAACAGCACCGCGAGGACCGCCAGGGCGAGGACCGACACCACGGGGTTGTCGGCGGCGGATCGCAGCCAGCCTTCCGGTACCACCGCTTTCAGCGTGGCCGCGGCCATCGCGCCGACGACGAGGAAGCCGCCGGCGTGCATCACGTCGTGCCGTACGGATCCCCAGAACGCCGCCCCCTTGCCGACGCCGTCGTAGGACGGGCGCTCCGGTGGACGCAGCCAGTCGGCGCGGCCCAGCCGCTGCCACAACCAGCCCATCGCACACGCCACGAGCAGGCTCGCCACGAACCGGGCGAGCACCATCCGGGGATTGCCGGGAAACGCGACGGCGGTGGCGGTCAGCACGATCGGATTGATCGCCGGGGCCGACAGCAGGAACGCGAACGCCGCCGCGGGAGTGACGCCCCGGCGCACCAGCGCCCCGGCCACCGGTACGGAGGCACACTCGCAACCCGGCAGGACCGCACCGGACATTCCGGCGACCGGTACCGCCAACGCGGGCCGCTTCGGCATCGCCCGGGCGAAGAACGAAGGCGGGACGAACACCGCGAGAACCGCCGACAGCAGTACGCCGAGGACGAGGAAGGGCAGGGCCTGGACCACAACCGCGACGAACACGGTCATCCAGCTCTGCATCACCGGCGCGGACACCGCCCCGCGGATCGGCCCCTGCAGCGCAACCACCACAAGCAGCACCATGATCAGGACGAGAGGCGAGTTGACCCGCCACCCCTGCGGATCGTCCGCGTCGCGGTCGTCGACCGGGGGCGGGGCTGCTTTGGTCGTGCTCACGGGTGACGTTACCTCCGGCAGGGCAGGGCTTCGCGAGCGGTTTCGCTCCACCTTCAGTACGCCGGTTCGGGCAGGACTGCTCACCTTATCTCGTGGTTGGTGGGCCCTCGGCTCAACGCCGTTGCCCCCGGGGCAGGCCGACGGTCTTCGCGTCGGCATCGCACAGCCGCGGCAGCAGGACGCGTTCCGCGCAGGC
The DNA here is from genome assembly GCF_005786655.1 of Streptomyces montanus. Classification (NCBI taxonomy): domain Bacteria; kingdom Bacillati; phylum Actinomycetota; class Actinomycetes; order Kitasatosporales; family Streptomycetaceae; genus Streptomyces; species Streptomyces montanus. The sequence goes on along the minus strand of NZ_VBZC01000014.1, from coordinate 173,894 downwards.
TCGGGCCCATTCCTGACAGCCCTCGGCAGCTAGCGCACCCGAGACAGTTGATTGACCAGCAGCAGCTCCGCGTTGCGGTCGCCGGCGCCGCCGGCCCTGCCCTCGTGGACGCCCGCCGTCATGCCCTCGGCGAGGCCGGGGGCGTTGTACGACAACTCCCGGTACAAGGACGCGAGGCCGACCGCCGAGAGGTCGGTGTAGTCGGGGTCCGTGCGGTGCGGGGCGGCGGATTCGACGAGGGTGGTGAAGAGGGAGAGCGTGCCGTCGTGGTTGTCGGTGAGTTCGATCAGCCGGGCGAGCTGCGGATAGTCCACGTGGGAGGCGGTGTTGACCTCCCAGAAGGAGCGGGCCGGAACGTCCGCGTGGATGTGCGGGGTGATGCGGTTGACGTGGCTGTGGCCGTTGATCCAGGCGACCACGTTCGGGAACCGACTCAGCAGGGCGATGACCTCCGCTCCGTCATGGCGGGGCTCATCCGTACGGGCAGCATCGGGGCGCCGGATCATGGCGGGGCTGTTGTGGTGGCTGAAGACCAGGACATGGGCGTCGTCGGCTCCCAGATTGCGTACGAGCCGCCCGTCGGTGTCGTAGGAGCGGGAACTGAGAGCGGTCAGCGTCCGTTCCAGCCAACGGAGTTGGTCGGTGTCGAGTGAGCCTTCGTAGTGGCCGCTGCGGTAGGTGGTGTCGAGGCTGATACCGATCACGTTCTCGGCCACCTGGAACGTGTAGTACATCCGGTCGCCGTCCAGATTGTCCTCGGTGTAGCCGTGGCCGACCGGCCCGCCGGCACCTGTGTGCGCCGGATCGAGATGTGCCGCCAGGTACTCGTGCGGCGTGAGCGTCCGGCGCCGTTCGTCGGGCGTCACCGGCCGCGCCGCTGCCGCGTGCCGGCGCAGGATCGCGGTGAGCACCTCGCTCTTGGGGTCGTCGCCCGTCCGCAGCGCTTGCGCGTAGGCGGCCGCTTCCGCCTCCGGCACTGACAGCAGCTTGCGGGAGCCGACCGCGTATTCGCCCAGCTGGGGAGAGAGGCAGCCGCCGGGCAGGTCGTCGTGGTTGCCGACCGTGGAGTACCAGGGGATGCCGAGGCCAGGGCTGGTGACGGGCCGTGTCGCCGCGTCGAGGAACCCGGGTATGTGTGGCAGCCCGCGCCCCTTGTCGACGTCGCGCAGCGCCGCGTCGTCCGGGTGCCAGTAGAGCGGCAGGCCGGAGTTCTGGACGCCTTCGTACGCCGTCGGGGAACCGGTGTTGGGTACGATCCGGCCACCGCTCATCAGAGTGAGGAACCACTCCAGCTCGATCGCGGAGTTGTTGTCGATGTTGTCGCCCGTCGCCATCACGAACGCCGGGGGCAGCCCGGTGTACGGGCCCTGGCCGAGCGCGTTCACCCGCTCCACGAGCGAAACCGCGCCCGCCACCGTGAGCGCCTCCTGCGCCCGCCACGCGCCCGGCCGGCCGACCCGTAGGAACTCCGTGCGCAGAGGATTCTGCACGTCGGTCAGGTGGAGGTCGGTGAACTGCACGAAGCACGCCAGCGCGGTGCGCCGATCCTGGCGCCCGGCCCCGGGGCGCCTGTCTGCCGCCTCACCCCGTACGACCAAGGGCCAGCCGGGACCGGAGGTCAGGCGACGGTAGCCGCCCGAACTCGCACGGCCGAGCTGGGCCGTCGTGTCGAGAGTGGTCGGCGCAGTGCCGGTGCGGGCCGGCTGAACGACCTTGCGCGCGGTGTGCGGCGGGACACTTTCATGGGCGCGCTGCCTGGGCGACAGAGCCCACGCCGTTCCGGCTCCGGCGCCGGCGACGGCGGCACCGGAGGTGAGTAGGAAGTTGCGACGATTAATGGCGGGTCTGGTGCCGGCCATGGGCCCTCCGGTGGCTCCACAAGGTGACTCACTGTGCGGAACCACTCATTCAGGGCACCGGGACGCGGGCATGGCGCTCCAATGAACGAAACCGGAAGTTTTGGCCGAACGGCTCAAACTTGAACGCCGCCATCGACACGGACGAGCAGCGGTGATGGCGGACCGCCGATGCCACCCGTACGGCGCCGGGCAACGGTCGGAGCGGTTCTCAGGGCGGTGGTCGAAGCGCCCGTTCCGATGACACGCAGCGACCCCAGCCGCGTCCCGCACCCTCGTCAGGAGTACGAGGCTGAGGGCCGCAGGAGGAGCACAGGAAAGCAGGCCTGCCTGAGGGCTGCGTGCGTTTTCCCTGAAGGCTGCAGCTCGCGGGTCGTCACACGGCCGAGGAATCTCCCCGCTGGGCGGTGGCTGGAAACAGTCGGTGCACCGATCCTCTCCGGTCCCCGGGCGTGACGGAGCCGTCCACCGCGGCGTCCCCATGAGCATCGGTGTTATTGGCATGTAACCAAAATGCTGTGGCTACACTCGCCCCCCATGTGCAAGGCCAGTCCCACCAGGCAGCGGAAGAAGACCGCGAACCGCCCACCATGCGCCGACACTTACGGACACGGGAGAGCGAACCCGCAACGCGGGGCCGCTGTCGGCGGGCGCACCCCGGACCGAGCGGCTACCGGCATCGGGCGCCGCGGTCATCGGGCCGTCACGACGACACACCGAAACGCGGTCCTCCAGGACGTCCGCGTGGGCCTCAACCTGCCTGTGATTCATGCCACTTCGGCGCTTCATGGTGCATCTGTCGCGAGGGAGGCTGGAGTTTTATGAAGGGCCGGCACAAGCAATCCCGTGACCCGCGCGGGCACTGGCTGTTGCTGATACTCGTCCTGCCCGTGATGTTCGCGGCCCTGCTCTTCGAGGGCTGGACCAACAACGAGGTCGGCGCCGCGGAGACGCGGACCGCCTGCACCGCACCCGCACCGGATGCCGTGGCCAACGGCGGTCCTGTCGTGGGGATCAACCGCAACGGCATCCAGACCGGCTCGATGCCGGCCCGCACCGTGGCCCTCACCTTCGACGGCGGCCCCGATCCCGTATGGACTCCGCGTCTGCTGGACCTGCTGCGCCAGAATCGGGCGCGCGCCACGTTCTTCCTCCTCGGATCGCAGGCGGCCCGCCATCCGGAGCTGGTGCGGCGGATCCGCGCCGAGGGGCACGAGATCGGCTCGAACACGTACACCGGCCCCGCCCTGGGCGAGACGTCCCCCGTCCGCTTCTCGGCCGAACTCGATCTGACCCAGACCGCGTTGGCGGGTGCCTCGGGCATGAACACCACTCTGCTGAGGATGCCGAAGACCACCTCGGCGGACACACTGTGCGGCCGTGAGTGGCAGGCGGCGAAGCAGGCCGCCGACAAGGGGTATGTGCTGGTCGCCGCCGACAAGCCGTCCCGGAAGCCGGCCCAGGGCCTGGTCCGGCAGTTCAGCCAGACGGATACCGCGTACCAGGAGACGAAGAAACTCCTCGCCGACCCGAACGTCGACCGGTTCACCACCGTGTCGGCCGGCCTCAGGCTGCTCCCGGTCAACACGCAGGCAGCCTCCGCCGATCGATGGGAGGGCACGGGCCTGATCTGGGTCACCACCCTCGGCCGTCTGTTCGCGAACGCCATGATCTGGGTGCTCGGCATCGCGGGTGGTCTCGGCGTGCTCCGCCTGGTGCTTCTCTCCTTCTTCGCCCGTGCCCATGTCCGGCGCCTCGAACGCTTCAGTCCCGGCGCGCCCTGGCTGCGGGAGGTGACGGAGCCGGTGACGGTGCTCGTCCCCGCGTACAACGAAGAGGCCGGCATCGAGTCCACCGTCCTCTCGCTGCTCGACTCCACTCACCAGAACATGCAGCTCATCGTGATCGACGACGGTTCGACGGACCGTACGGCGGACATCGCCGAGGCGATCGACGACCCGCGCGTGACGGTGATCCGCAAGCCCAACGCGGGCAAGGCCGCCGCCCTCAACACCGGGCTGGGGTATGCGATGCACGACATCGTGGTCATGGTCGACGCCGACACCGTCTTCGAACCGGACGCCATCTACCGCCTCGTGCAGTCGCTTGCGCATCCGGCGGTCGGCGCGGTCAGCGGCAACACCAAGGTCGGCAACCGGCGCGGGCTGCTCGCCAAATGGCAGCACCTCGAGTACTGCTTCGGCTTCAATCTCGACCGCCGGATGTTCGAAGTCCTGGAGTGCATGCCGACGATCCCCGGCGCCATCGGGGCCTTCCGCCGGGACGCGCTGATGGGAGTCGGCGGGGTCAGCGAGGACACCCTCGCCGAGGACACCGACCTCACGATGACGCTGTGGCGGGCCGGCTGGCGCGTGATCTACGAGGAGTCGGCCATCGCCTGGACCGAGGTGCCCACCTCGCTGGGCCAGCTGTGGCGGCAGCGCTACCGGTGGTGCTACGGCACGATCCAGGCCATGTGGAAGCACCGGAGTGCCTTCTTCGGGGTGGGCACGGCCGGGCGCTTCGGCCGGCGCGGACTGAGCTACATCGCGCTCTTCCAGGTGCTGCTTCCGCTGCTCGCGCCGATCATCGACGTCTTCGCCCTGTACGGCGTGCTGTTCCGCGATCCGCTGGAGTCCGCCCTCGTGTGGTTCGGCTTCCTGGGCATCCAACTCATCACCGCGGGCTACGCGTTGAAGCTCGACGGCGAGAAGTTGAGGACCCTGTGGTCGATGCCCTTCCAGCTCCTCGTCTACCGGCAGCTGATGTATCTGGTCGTCATCCAGTCCGTGGTCGCCCTGCTGCTCGGAAGCAAGCTGAAATGGCATCGGATCAAGCGTTCCGGCACGGCCGCTGAACAGATCGGAGGCCCCGCGCCGTATAAGAGCCTGCCGACGAGGTGATTCCATGAAATGAGCTACTGGGCAGGCAGATGAGTGACTGGACAGACCGATGGGCGGGCCACGATCGGCGCGATGGCGTGATGGAGCCGCCGCGCGACACCACGGAGGGGCAGCCGTACGGGAACGCGGCCCCGCCCCCGGCGCGCACCGCACCACTGCCCGGCATGCCCTCGCCCACCGCCCCGGGGCGCACGGACGCCGGGCGCCCGCCCGCCGGGCACAGGACCAGGTCCCGTGTCCGGGGCGGGGACGGGGACGGGGGCGGGAGCAGGAGCGTCTACGACCGCGGCAGGAGATCCCCCAAGCCCCGCCCCACCCGGCGCCGCCGGCTGGCGCGGTGGGCGATCCTCGTGGTCAGCGCGGTGATCGCCTCCTTCTTGGGCACGTACGTGTGGGCCGACACCAGGCTCAACCAGGAGGTCGACCTCGGCGCGATCGCGCAGCGCGCGCCGAGGGGCGAGGGAACCAACTACCTGGTGGTGGGCTCGGACAGCCGTGAGGGACTGTCGGAGCAGGCCAGGAAGCAGCTGCGCACCGGCACGGCCGAGGGCCGACGCACCGACTCGATGATCCTGCTGCACACCGGCGCCAACGGCACCACGATGATGAGTCTGCCGCGCGACTCGTGGGTGACCATCCCGCCGTACGTCCGTCCCGAGACCGGCAAGAACTTCCGTGCCGCGAAGAACAAGCTGAACGCGGCGTTCTCGTTGGGCGGCCCCGACCTGCTCGTACGGACCGTGGAGTTCAACACCGGACTCCACATCGACCACTACGCGGAGATCGGCTTCGCGGGCTTCGTCGGGGTGGTGAACGCGGTCGGCGGCGTGGACATGTGTCTCGACAGGGCGGTCAAGGACGAGAAGTCGGGCGCCGACCTGCAAAAGGGCTGCCAGACCCTCGACGGCACCAAGGCACTCGCGTTCGTCCGGCAACGCAAGCAGGAGGCCAAGGGCGACCTGGGCCGCACCCAGAACCAGCAGAAGTTCCTGGCCGCACTCGCCAAAAAGGCGGCCAGCCGGGGCACTCTCCTCAACCCCTCCAAGGCCTTCCCGACTGCCGCCGCGGGCCTCGACACGCTCATCGTGGACAAGAGCACGGGCCTGCGGGAGCTCATGTCGCTCTTCGAAGCGATGCAGCGCGTCACAGCCGGCAACGGCAGACAGCTCAACGTCCCCGTCTCCGACACCAACTTCGTCACCTCCAAGGGCAGCGCCGTGCGGTGGGACGATCGCAAGGCACGGAAACTCTTCACCGAGCTCAGGGACGACCAGGCGGTGACGCTCCAGCCGGAGCAGGGCAGTTGAGAGACAGTCGAGGGGCAGTCGGTCAGAGGAAGGGTGTGCCCGCGTCGAGTCCGGACAGGACCCGGCCGTACAGCTCCAGATTGGTGGCGGGGTTGACGAACGAATGGAGGCTCAGGGCGTGCAGGTCGCGGACCGCCCGCTGGATGGGCACATCCCGGTGCAGGGAGGAAGCGCCCGAGGCCGAGCCGATCAGGTCGACGGCCTCCTTGCAGAGTCGCGTGACATAGCCGCTCTGCGCGCGGGTCCTGGCCCGCTCCTGCGGTGTGTACGGATCGCCGCAGGTGGCCCTGGACTCGATCCGCGCGACGATGTCGCCGGTGAGTAACTCGGCGCAGGAGATCTTCATCGCGGCCTCCGCCGCCTGCAGATGGGTGACGGCCGCTTCGCTCTGCCGCTCGTAGAAGGTGTACGTGATACCCCGTCGGTGGCTCCGCTCGGTGAACTCCGCCAGGGCCGCCCGCGCCACACCGAGCGCGTTCGGTGTCGTCCACGCGCAGAACAGCAAGAGCACCGGCATCCGGTAGAAGGGGTCGTCGGCGTTGGTCTTCGACGGGAAACCGCCGCCCAGCAGGGGCCCGACCGGCAGGACGCGGTGGGCGGGTACGAAGACGTCGTGGGCGACGACGCTGTTGCTGCCGCTGCCGGCCAGACCCGAGACGCGCCAGTCGTCGAGGATCTCGAGATCGCTCATGGGGACGGCGGTCCAGAGCACTTCGGGCGGCCCGTCACCGGACTCGACCCGGACGGTCAGCAGATGCCAGTCGGCGTCCTGGCAGCCGGTGGCGAAGGCGGAGGTGCCGTTGACCACGTAGCCGCCTGGCCGCGCGACCGCGGTCGCGTCCGGGATGAGGGTGCCGCCGACCCGTACGTCGGGACTGGTGAAGATCTCGTCCTGGGCCTCGTCGGGAAAGAGCGCCGCGATGTAGGAGCACCCCGCCTGGATCAGGGCCATGAAGGCGGCCGAGCCGCACGCGGCGGCGATCTCGGCCAGCGCGTCGACCTGGGTGCGCAGCGTGCTCTGGTAACCGCCGTACCGCCGCGGGACGTTCATCCGGTAGATCCCGGCGTCCGTGAGCGCCGCGACGACCTCGCGCGTCACCCGCCTCTCCTGCTCGGTGCGCAGAGCGTGCTCGCGGATGAGCGGTCGTATCGCTCGTACGCGTTCGACGATGTCGGCGTCGGGACGCGGTGCGGCGGCTTGCGGTGCGTCGGGGTGCGGTGCTGATGACGGAGCCATGGACGACCTCCGGGCACGACGGGTCATCACCGTGACCCGGATTGTCGCGAACTGTCAACGGCCCCTTCATAAGCGGGAGTTGAAGTCAGCAGCCGAGGGCTCGTTTCGCGGAAACGTGGACTGGCATACGTACGCCCGAAGTTGGGCCGTAGGTTGTGCGTGACCATGCACACCGGCTGAGGAGACGGCGCCCATGAGCGACCACGTGACCACGCCCAGAACGGTGCCGGACCGGGAGTTCGACACCTCGGTGCCGCACTCGGCCCGGATCTGGAACTACTGGCTGGGCGGCAAGGACAACTACCCGGTGGACCAGGAGGCCGGCGACGCGTACAGCGCCGTCTTCCCCGGCATCGTGACCATCGCCCGCAGCAGCCGGGCCTTCCTGCGCCGCAGCATCGACCACCTGGTCACCGAGACCGGCGTCCGGCAGTTCCTGGACGTCGGGAGCGGCCTTCCGACCGTGGACAACACCCACGAGGTCGCCCAGCGGAAGGCACCGGACGCCAGGATCGTCTACGTCGACAACGATCCCATCGTGCTGGCCCACGCCGAGACTTTGCTGCACTCCACCCCGCAGGGAGCGACCGCCTATGTGGACGCCGGCCTGTACGAGCCCGACCGTATCCTGGCGGCCGCCGCCGAGACCCTGGACCTCAACCGTCCCACCGCCCTGATCTTCAGCGGCATTCTGGGGCACGTTCCGGACTACGACCAGGCGCGCTCCATCGTCGGTCGGCTGTTGGACGCCCTTCCGCCGGGCAGCCATCTGTGCGTCAACGAGGGTTCGCGCGGCACCGACCCGGCTTACGAGGCTGCTCAGGATGCCTACAACGAGACCGGCGCGGTCCCGTACTTCCTGCGGCCGGTGGCCGACATCGCGGGATTCTTCGACGGCTTGGAACTCGTGGAGCCCGGCGTGGTCTCGGTGCCGCTGTGGCGGCCGGAGCAGACCGCGGCGGGCGAACCGACACCGATCGGTCAGCACGGCGGCCTGGGCCGGAAACCCTGACGGTCCCTCTGCCGGAACTGGAAACGGACAGGCCCTAGTTCTGATCCTGGGCGCGGGCGATGAGCAGGGCCACGTCGTCGTGGTTGTCCGGGTGGTGCAGGGTGCGCAGGAGGAGGTCGCAGACGTCTTCCAGGGGGCGGCCGGGATCGTCGAGGAGGCTCAGGAGTGTGTCGAGGCGCTCGTCGAGGGGGTGCTGGCGCGTCTCGACGAGTCCATCGGTGTAGAACACGAGCTGATCGCCGGGTTCGAGGGCGACGGTGGTGGTGGAGAAGGCGACGCCGCCCACGCCCAACGGTGCCCCGGTGGGCAGTTCGAGCAGTTCCGGACGCCGGCCGGCACGGAGGCGGACGGGCGGCAGGTGTCCGGCGTTGGCGATGAGGCACTCCCGGCGATGCGGGTCATGGACGGCGTACACGCAGGTGGCGATGTAGTGGTCCAGGCCCGCGGTGATCTTGTCGAGGTGTTCGAGGAGCCGGGCGGGATCGAGGTCGAGCGAGGCCAGCGTGCTCGTGGCGGTGCGGAGACGGCCCATGGTCGCGGCGGCGTTGATCCCGCTGCCCATCACATCCCCCACGACGAGCGCGGTCTTGTCGCCGTCCAGCGGGATGACGTCGAACCAGTCGCCGCCGACCTCGACGGCCGCTCCCGCGGGCTGGTAGCGAGAGGCGACCTCGAGTCCGGTCGTCGTGGGCGGGTGGCCGGGCAGCAGGCTGCGCTGGAGGGTCAGGGCGGTGTTGCGGGCGTTCTGGTACCAGCGCGCATTGTCGATCTGCACGGCGGCGCGGGCGGCCAACTCCCGGGCGAGTACGAGGTCGTCCTCGCTGAAGGGCAGGGGGTTGCGGGTGCGTTTGAGATCCAGGGCGCCGAGTACTTCGCCGCGTGCGATCAGCGGCACCGCCAGATAGGAGTGGACACCTGCCCGGTCCAGGAGCGCGGCCGCCTCCGGATCGCGGGCGATGCGGGGCAGATCCTCGTTCGTCACCCGCGGCACCATGACCGGGCGGCCCGTGCGTACGCACTCGGTGACCAGGCGGTCGGGCCCGTATCGGGCGATCCCACCGGGAGTATCGGCCGCCTCGAGGGCTTCGGCGGCACGATCCGCTTCGACGGCCAGCGCGCGGATCACCGCCGGCTCCGTGGGCCCGAGGCCGCTGGGGCGGCCTTCCACCACCGCGTCGAGCAGGTCCACGGCCGCGATGTCGGCGAGTTCCGGCACGGCGACGTCGGCCAGCTCACGGGCGGTCAGGTCCAGCTCCAGCGTGGTGCCGATACGGGTTGAGGCGTCGGCGATGACGGCCAGGCGCCGCCGCGCGGCCTCGGCCTCCACTCCTGCCTGGTACCGCTCGGTTACGTCCAGGACCGAGGAGGCCACGCCCAGAACATGTCCGAGGGCGTCCTCCAGCCGGTAGAACGAGATGGACCAGGCATGATCCTGATCCGGATCGGCCGGAGTCCGGCCGATGGTGGACTGTTCGACCAGAGGGACACCGGTGTCCAGCACCTGACGCGCCGCGGATTCGAGGGCTTTGACATCGACGAACGGCAGCACCTCGGGGACCGTCCGGCCGATATGCTCCTCCGCCGGTACGCCGTTGATGCGCTCCAGCGCCGGGTTGACCGATACGTACCGCAGGTCGGTGTCCAGGACGGCGAGCCCGATCGGGGACTGCGAGACCATGCGTGCGGACAGGGCCACATCCCGCTCCAGCCTGCGCAAGGTCGACTGATCGGCGGCGAGGCCGAGGGCGTAGAGGGAACCGCGGTCGTCCAGGAGCCGCATGTTCCGGAACTCCACGAGGCGCGTGGTGCCGTCCTTGTGCTGCACGGGAAAGGCCCCGGACCAGCTCTGACCGGTGCCCATGACGTCGGCGAACAGCTTGCTGACCAGATCGATGTGCTGCTCGTGGACCATCAACCGGGCCGCGTACTGCCCCAGTGCCTCCTGTGCCGTGTAGCCGAACAGCTCCTCGGCCTGCGGGCTCCACAGCACGATGCGCCCCTGGGTGTCCAGCACCACCGAGGCCACACCCAGCACATCCAGCAGCCCGCTCGGCTGCACCGGCCCGCGAACAGGCTCGTGGACCGGGTCATGAACCGGGTCATGAACCGGCTCGTGACCGTCGGCCACGGAGGAACCGGCCGCGCTCATGCCAGGCACCGCCTTCGCCCCTGCATGCGGCGCATGGCCTCACGCACCGTCGGCTGCCCCTGACTTATCGCGTTCACACTGCCCTCCGGCGTCACCATCGTGCTGCTTCACCATCCCCCAACAACGCACCGCCTGTCCGGCGAAGGCATCACGAGGGCATCGCGGAAATGCGAAGGTGTGATGGCCCGCATGTGCACAACGGAGGAGAAACCACGGCATGGCCGTCATTCACCACACCACCCTCAAGCCGACCAAGCTCGAACTGCTCACCTCCTGGCTTCCCTCCCGACCGTGGTACCACGGTGGCGCCGGCGCACCGGAGTTGGCCAAGGCCGGAGGCTTCCGGCTGGACGATCCCCAGGGCGAGGTCGGAATCGAGTTCATGGTGGTGTCCGACACCTCCGGCAGCCGGCCGGCCGCCTACCTGGTGCCGCTCACCTATCGAGGTGCCCCGCTCGCCGGGGCGGACGATGCTCTCGTCGGCACGATGGAGCACGGTGTGCTGGGGCCGCGCTGGGCCTACGACGGCTGCCACGACCCCGTACTGGTCGCCCAGTTGCTCGCTCTGATCGAGGGCCGGGTCCAGGCCCAGGCCCAGAGCCTCAGCGACACCCCCGACCGGGAGGTGACCCGCTCCTACACGGGTGACGGTGCCGCCTCCACGGAGTCCACCACGGCACACACCGCCACCGACGACCAGGAGGGCACCGAACTCCTGCTCCCGCACGGAGCGACGACCCTCCGCCTGCACAGGGCCCTGCACCCCGCTCCCGACGGCCCACCCCTCCTCCCGCAGGGCACGATCGGCCATGTCTCCGGCACCTGGCTCCTCCCGGACGGCACCCACGCACGAGGGCTGTTCGCCGCCCTGCAGTCGGTTCTCCAGGTATAGGCGGTCGAGGCGCGCCCTTCAGGGGCGCGGGGAACTGCGCGACCGGCCACAACCGACCCGCACCCGAAGGACGAAACCCACGCACCTCCCGCACCTTTCAGCGCGTGGGGGGGGGCGCCCCTTTAGGGGCGCGGGGAACTGCGCGACCAGCCACAACCGACCCGCACCCGAAGCACGAAACCCACCCACCCCCTTCCCCCTCCCGCGCGCGGGCGCCCGCGGGCACGGGGGCCTGGGGGCGCAGCCCCCCGTTTCGGGAAGGGGTGGGGTTGGGGAAGGAAACCCGATGCGACCGAACCGTTCGCGGGACCCTCGCGGAGGAGGCCATCAAGCCTTGACCGACATGCCGACCGAGGCGACGGGGTCGTGCCGGGGCAGCAGGAACGGGGTCGTCAGGAGAAGGAGACCGGCGATCGCGATCGCGGTGCGGGGGCTGGTGATGCCGGCCAGCAAACCCCACAAGGCGGTCATGGCCGCGATGGCGACCTTGCTGCTGATCGACCACGCGGACAGAGTGCGGATGACCCGATCCGGCGCTGTCTGCTCGAGCCGGTAGGTCGCGGACACCGGGTTGAACACGCCCGCGCAGGTGATCAGCCCAAGCTCCACGGCCATGACGAGCACCAGTCCGCCGACGCCGGGTCGGACGAAGGCCAACCCGAGAGGCCAGCACGCGCGCAGTGCCCCGGCGGTGAGCAGGACCTTGTGCTGTCCGAACCGCGCGACGAGTGGGCGGGCCAGCCGCGAGCCCACCAGGCCGCCGACGCAGGGCACGGCGAACGCGAGTCCGTACTGCCACGGCGTGAACCCGAGAGGGCCGAGCATCAGGAGGGCGAGCAGCGGCGCAGCGGCCATGATCAGGCCGTTGACCAGCAGCGTGTTGAGGAACAACGGGCGCAGCACGGGGTGGGCCAGGATGTACCGCCATCCTTCGAAAAGGTCACCGGCTCTCAGGCGTGACGCATCGGTGCGTACAGGCCGCGGCTCCCTCCCGCCGATCGCGCGGATCCCTGCCGCGGAGAGCAGATAGCTGACCGCGTCGGCCGCCACGGTCACCACTGGACCGAACAGCCCGATCGCGGCCCCGCCGAGCGGCGGTCCGAGCGCGGTGGCGGTCCAGGTCGTGGACTCGAACCGCCCGTTCGCGACGAGCAGGTCCTCCGGGCGCACCAGCGCTTTGAGGTGTGCGCCGCCGGCCGCGTTGAAGGTGATGTCGGCCGCGGCGGCGATGACCGACACGACCAGGAGCTGGGCGAAGGTGAGCAGGCCGAGCGCGAACGCGAGGGGGAGGCTTGCCAACGCCGCGAACCGGATCAGGTCCATCGTGACCATCACCGGCCGCTTACGGCGGAACTCCACCCACGGGCCGAGCGGCACCGCCACAGCCGCCCCCACCGCCGGCCCCACAGCCGCGAGCATCGACACCTCGGTCGGCCCGGCGTGCAGCACGAGAATCGCGATCAGGCGGAACGCGTCGAAGGCGAGCCATGTGCCGATCGCACTGACCGCGTACGCCGCCCAGAGCCATCCGAACTGCCGCCCCAGAGGCCGCCGCCCACCCACCATGTCCAGCGCACCCTTCGCCGCCCCGCACCGCCCCGCACCGCCCCGCCCCGAGCGACATCACGTCCCCGAGAGAGATCAAAGCGAGCAGCCGTCCAGTGGGTCAAACAACGGTTCGTCAGCGAGCAACAACCATGCGTTGTGCACCTAGGATCGGTCGGCGTGAATCTCGATGCCGTACGCACCTTCGTCGCCGTGGCGGACACAGGCCAGTTCCAGGAAGCCGCCGCGGATCTGTCGATCACTCAGCAGGCCGTCTCCAAGCGCATCGCAGCGCTGGAGCAGGACGTCGGTGTGCGGCTGTTCACCCGCACGGCGCGCGGAGCCCAACTCACCATCGACGGGCGGGTGTTCCTTCCGCACGCCCGCGGTCTCCTCCGAGCCGAGGAGCGGGCAGCCGCCTCCGTACGTCCCGGACGCCGCGCGCTGCGCGTCGATGTGATCGGCCGGAATCTCGCACCAGCAGGTTTGCTGCGCGACTTCCACCGCGCGTATCCCGAGACCGAACTCGATGTCGTGACCCACCTCCTCGACACGGACGCGGCCCTCGCCGCTGTCCGGTCCGGGACGATCGACGCGTCCTTCCGCGCGGTCACCTTGCCCGCGCGGCAGCTTCCCGACGACATCGAGGCTGTTCCGGTCCTCGACGAGCCCATCCAGCTCCTCACCGGTCCGGCACACGAGTTCGCCGCCGCCCGTGCGGTCATGCCCGCCGAGCTCGCCGGGCACAGAATCTGGATGCCCGGCATCGTCACCGGAACCGAATGGGCCGCGTACTACGGCGAACTCGCCGCCGCGTTCGGGCTCACCATCGACTCGACCGGGCCCAACTTCGGTATCGAGACCCTCCTTGACATGATCGCCGACTCCTCGGCTCTGGCGACCTTCGTCGGCGAGCAGACCCGGCTCGTCTGGCCCGCGGACTACGACCTGCGGCGCGTTGTCCTGCACGGTCCGACACCGGTCTACCCGCACTCATTGATCTGGCGCCGTGACAACCCGCACCCTGCCCTCACCACACTCCGCGACCACCTCGACTCCACAAGGCCCCTGCGCCGCGGCGCCGAGACGTGGGCACCCCCATGGGCCGCAAACAACTAACCGTTGCGTTCCACGACGTGGATGTTGAACGTGTGAGTGCTCGGCCCGCCCGCGATTCCCATGACGAGCAGGGCGAAGTGTTCCTGTCCACGTGCGGTGGCGATGCCGCCCAGATCGGTGCGGTCCTTCGGCTGCCGCGACCCGAGCAAGACGTCGTGCCCGGCCGCTGACCAGCCCGCGGCCAGTGCCCGGCCGACATTGCCCGTGCCCAAGGTTCCTATACGCATGGGGCGACGCCAATCGCCACCCCCAGGATCAGCGGATCGGGCTGCGGGCCCAGCCAGGACCGGTACCAACGACGTAGGCCGACGGCGCGGCCTCGCGGTAGGAGTCACGACGCGGTGCGCGCCCGCCGGCAGCGTCGTACGCGACGTGCGCCTGGCGATCGAGTCGACCGCGTCCGTCAGCACCTCGGCCGGGGGAGCGGCGCCGGGGGCGGCTCTATGTCTTTCGTCAAGCGAGGCGTTGAGCGTCGAATCCTTGACCCCCGGTCGGCGCTCCTCGATGCTGTGCGTTGCGGCACGTGAGGTGTGTGCCGTAATGAGCAACATCTGACTCAGATCTCGTACCAGCAGAGGAGTGGCCATGACTCACCAGGTCCGTGCTGTCGTCGCGCGGGGGAAGGGCGTCCCCGTCAGCCTGGAAACGATCAACGTGCCCGACCCGGGCCCGGGTGAGGCGCTGGTGAAGATCGAGGCCTGCGGGGTCTGTCACACCGATCTGCACTATCGCGAGGGCGGCATCAACGACGACTTCCCCTTCCTGCTGGGCCACGAGGCCGCGGGTGTCGTGGAGTCGGTGGGAGAAGGTGTCACCGACGTCGCCCCCGGCGACTTCGTCATCCTCAACTGGCGCGCGGTGTGCGGGCAGTGCCGGGCCTGCCTGCGCGGGCGGCCGTGGTACTGCTTCGACACCCACAACGCGAAGCAGAAGATGACCTTGGCCGATGGCACCGAGCTGTCGCCGGCGCTGGGCATCGGCGCGTTCGCGGAGAAGACACTGGTGGCGGCGGGGCAGTGCACGAAGGTCGACCGGGCCGCGTCGGCGGCCGCCGCCGGTCTGCTGGGGTGTGGGGTGATGGCCGGCATCGGCGCGGCCATCAACACCGGCAAGGTCGGACGTGGTGACAGCGTGGCGGTCATCGGCTGTGGGGGAGTAGGGGACGCGGCGGTCGTCGGGTCGAACCTGGCGGGCGCGGCGAAGATCATCGCGGTGGACATCGACGACCACAAGCTCGAAACCGCCCGCAAGCTGGGCGCGACGCACACGGTCAACTCCAAGGAGACCGACCCGGTCGAGGCGATCCGTGACCTGACCGGCGGCTTCGGTGCCGACGTGGTCATCGAGGCGGTGGGCCGCCCGGAGACGTACAAGCAGGCGTTCTACGCCCGGGACCTGGCGGGCACGGTCGTCCTCGTCGGTGTGCCGACCCCGGAGATGAAGCTGGAACTGCCGCTGCTGGACGTCTTCGGCCGGGGCGGCACGCTGAAGTCCTCCTGGTACGGCGACTGCCTGCCGAGCCGGGACTTCCCGATGCTCATCGACCTCTATCTGCAGGGCCGTCTGGATCTGGACGCCTTCGTCACGGAGACCATCGCGCTGGACGAGGTCGAGAAGGCCTTCGAGCGGATGCACGGTGGCGACGTGCTGCGCTCGGTGGTGGTCTTCTGATGGCCCGCGCCCGCATAGAACATCTCGTCACTTCGGGGACGTTCTCACTGGACGGCGGCACCTGGGACGTCGACAACAACGTGTGGATCATCGGCGACGACAGCGAGGCAGTCGTCATCGACGCCGCACACGATGCCGAGGCGATCGCCGAAGTCCTCGGTGAGCGCACCCTGCGGGCCATTGTGTGCACCCACGCCCACAACGACCACATCGACGCCGCGCCCGAGCTCGCGGCTCGCGCCGGTGCCCCGATCCTGCTCCACGGTGACGACCTGCCGCTGTGGAAGCAGACCCACCCGGACCGGACGCCCGACGGCGACCTGGCCGACGGCCAGGTCCTCACGGTGGCCGGTGTCGAGCTGACCGTGCTGCATACCCCCGGCCATGCCCCCGGCGCGGTCTGCCTGTACGCACCGGCCCTGACGGCGCTCTTCAGCGGTGACACGCTCTTCGCGGGCGGCCCGGGGGCGACGGGGAGGTCGTACAGCGACTTCCCGACCATCGTCGATTCCATCCGGCACCGGCTGCTGACTCTGCCGGGCGACACCGTCGTACACACCGGCCACGGCGAGACGACCACCATCGCCGCCGAGGCCCCGCACCTTCAGGAGTGGATCGACCGCGGCTTCTGACCCCGCCCAATCGAACAGCGCACGCCCGCTCTCGGCCATGCAGGCCGACGAGGCGGGCGTGCGTGCGTCCGCCCCGCAATCTGAGGGGACCCGACGGCTGGACACCCCCTCTGAGCAGGTCGAAGACGCTGATTCCGCGTTGCTCCCCCTCTCCGGTGAGTTGCTTATTGCGCTTCTAGTTGCGTGATGAGAGACGTTGATCGGTGACTCAACAGGCCTTCTGAATGCCTTGACAAGGGTTCTGGGCCGACCTCAGACTGATGTTGCGCTAACCGCAATCCGTTTCGCTATACGCACCGAGGTGTGATGATGATTCCCGCGTGCCGTCTCGCGGATCTCCCGCGCGGCGAGGCCCTCCGGCTCGACATCGACCCGCCGGTCTCGGTGTTCCACACCGAAGACGGCGAGATCTTCGCCATCGACGACACATGCACCCACCAGGACGCCTCGCTCGCCGACGGCTGGCTGGAGGGCTGCGAGGTGGAATGCCCGCTGCATGCGTCGAAGTTCAACCTGAAGACCGGTGCCGTCGACGCCCCGCCGGCCAAGCTTCCCGTCCGGACCCATGAGGCCGTCGTCGAGGACGGCATGATCTACGTCCGGCTGTCCACGGCTGCCCCCAATCTGCCGCCCTGTGTCGCAGCCCGGCTCGCCGGGGCTCCCGCGTGAGGACAGTGGCCGTGGTGGGTGCGTCGCTGGCCGGGCTGTCGGCGGCGCGCTCACTGCGGAAACAGGGCTACGACGGGCGCCTGGTTGTCATAGGAGACGAGCTCCACCGCCCGTACGACAGGCCCCCGCTGTCCAAGGAGTTCCTGGCCGGCACGATGGGTGAAGCGGAACTCGCGCTGGAGGCGGAAGACGAGGACCTGCAGGCGGAGTGGCTGCTCGGCGTCCGTGCCACCGGACTCGACAGCACCGACCGCGCCGTCCGGCTCGCCGACGGCCGGGAGGTCCGCGCCGACGGCTTCGTCATCGCGACCGGCGCCGCCGCGCGCACCCTGCCCGGCTCCGAAGGTCTGGCCGGGGTGCACGTCCTGCGCACCCTGGACGACGCCCGCACCCTGCGGGACGAATTGGCCCGCGGTGGACGGCTGGTGGTGATCGGCGGCGGATTCATCGGCGCCGAGGTCGCCTCCACCGCATACGCCCTCGGGCTCGATGTGACGGTGATCGAGGCGGCTCCGACGCCGCTCGCCGGGTCGCTCGGCGAGACCATGGGTGGCATCGTCTCCGCTCTCCATGCGGACCACGGCGTACGGCTGTTGTGCGGCGTGGGCGTCAAGGGGCTGAGCGGGGACGAGCCAAGCGAGATGGGGGTCCCCCCGGCCGAAGGCTGGGGGAGAAGCGAGGTGGGGGTCCCCCCGGACGGAGTCCGGGGGAGGGTTGACGCCGTCCTGCTCGACGACGGCCGCAGTATCCCCGCCGACATCGTCGTGGTCGGTGTGGGTGCACGGCCGTGTGTCGAGTGGCTGGAGGGATCCGGCGTCGCGCTCGACAACGGCGTCACATGCGGTGCGGACGGCCGCACCAGCCTGGCCGGCGTGGTCGCGGTCGGCGACTGCGCCAACTGGTACGACCCCCGTGCGGGTGCCCATCGCCGCGTCGAACACTGGACCGGTGCGCGGGAGCGCGCCGATGCGGCCGTCGCGACGCTGCTGTCCTGGGGTGCGGCGGAACCGGGCATGCCCCGGCCGCCGTACTTCTGGTCGGACCAGTACGGCGTCAAGATCCAGTTCGCCGGTCATGCGGCAGGCGCCGACAGCGTGACCATCGAGGAAGGCGCCCCGGACGAGCGCAACGTCCTGGCCGTCTACCGGCGTGCCGGTCATCCGGTTGCCGTGCTCGGGATGAACCAGCCGCGGCTGTTCACCCGCTGGCGCAAGCAACTGGCCCTCACGGCACCTTGACACCGCCCCAGAGGCGTCCCATGCTGCGGTTGCATATGGCGCGCAGCGTTGCTCCATACACAACGCCGTCCGGAGTCGCTCTTCCCGGCGCGTGAATGACCGATCCACGACGTTCCCCGAGGAGTGCACCGTGACCTCGACCAGCCTGCCGAACAGCCTGATCGCAACCCTCCCCGGCTCCTCCTACACCGATCCCGGGATCTTCGCCCAGGAGCAGGAGCGCATTTTCGAGACCATGTGGTTCTGCGCCGCGCGCTCGTCCGACCTGGCGAAGCCCGGTGCCTTCCGGACCGTCGATGTGGGCCGCGAAAGCATCCTGATCACCCGCGCCCGGGACAACTCGGTCCGGGCCTACTTCAACGTCTGCCGGCACCGCGGAGCCAAGCTCTGCACGGAGGACAGCGGCGAGGTCAAGCGGGCCTTCCAGTGCCCGTACCACGCCTGGACGTACGACCTGACCGGCAAACTCGTCGCGGCGCCCAACCTTACCAAGATGCCCGACGTCGGCCGCACCGAATACGGCCTGGCGAATGTGGCCACCCACGAATGGCTCGGCTATGTCTGGGTCTGTCTGGCGGAGAACCCGCCCTCCTTCGAGGAGGACGTCATCGGCGATGTCGTCAGCCGCCTCGGCGACGCCGAGGCGATCGAGCGCTACGACATCGCGAGCCTCTCGATCGGAAAGCGGATCGTCTATGACGTCAAGGCGAACTGGAAGCTCATCATCGAGAACTTCATGGAGTGCTACCACTGCGCCACGATCCACCCCGAACTGACCGAGGTGCTCCCCGAGTTCGCCGACGGCTTCGCGGCCCAGTACTACGTCGGTCACGGTGCCGAGTTCGGTGGGGAGGTCCAGGGTTTCACCATCGACGGCTCCGAGGGCCTGGATCGCATTCCGGGTGTCGCCGAGGACCAGGACCGCCGCTACTACGCGATCACCGTGAGGCCGCAGGTCTTCATCAATCTCGTCCCCGACCACGTGATCTTCCATCGGATGTACCCGGTGGCCGTTGATCGCACGATCGTCGAGTGCGACTGGCTCTACCTCCCGCACGTCGTCGACAGCGGCAAGGACGTCAGCCGGTCCGTGGAGCTCTTCGACCGGGTCAACCGGCAGGACTTCGAGGCATGCGAGCGCACGCAGCCCGGAATGGGCTCCCGGATGTACGCCAAGGGGGGCGTGCTGGTGCCCAGTGAGCACCACATCGGTGCCTTCCACGACTGGGTGCACGAGCGCCTGGGCACACAGCAGCCCCAGTAGCGGCGGTCTCTTGTGCGGCCCGAGCCTCGCCGTACGTCGGCCGGTGCGGACGGTACTCGTCGCGGACGGGCCGCTCAGCCCAGGTACCCCATGCGGTGGCTGATCTCCTCCGCGCCCTTGATCAGCACGGGAGCGAGCTCGTGCAGGCGCTCCTTGGTGAGCCGGTACGCGGGCCCGGAGGCGCTCAGTGCCGCGACGACCTCTCCGTCGCGGTTGCGGATCGGAGCGGCCATGGCGTGGAGGCCGAGCTCCAGCTCCTCCAGGGCCCAGGCGTAGCCACTCTCCCGGACGTCGACGAGGTTCTTCTCGAGCTTCGTCTTCGCGGTGATGGTGCGCTGGGTGACCTTCTTCAGGCCGGACTCGGCCAGCACCGCGGCGCGTTCCTTGGCGGGCAGGTAGGCCAGCAGGATCTTGCCGCTCGAGGTGGCGTGCAGCGGGGTCAGTTGGCCGACCCAGTTCTGTGCGGTGACGGCCCCCGGGCCGCGCACCTGGTAGAGGTTGACCGCGTAGTGCTCCTGCAACACAGCGATGTTGACGGTCTCGCCGAGCTCCTCGGCCAGGCTCTCGCAGACCGGTCGGCCCTGCTGGGTGATGTCGATGCGTCCCGTGACCGCACCGGCCAGGCGTACGATGCCGAAGCCGAGGCGGTACTTGCCGCGCTCGCCCGCCTGCTCCACCAGGCCGCGCGCCTCCAGGGCGCCGAGCAGGCGGAACGCGGTGGATTTGTGAACATCGATCTCGGCCGCTACCTCGCTGACACCCGCCTCGCCGCGTTGGGCCAGTATCTCCAGGACGCTGATGGCGCGGTCGACCGACTGGACTCCGCCGGCGTGTGAATTTGAGGTCTCGATACCAAGGTTGTAGTGGCTCACAACGAAACTATACTCACAGTAAACAACGCTACTGCAAGTAACGGTGACGAAACGAAGCCTTTGGAAGTTGCGTCTCTCGCAACCTGGTGCGCATGGTGCTACTGGTATTAGCATGCCTCGCGTACCTACGGCGTGAGCGAGACGAGGCATCATGGCTCCCCTGCAATACGACTTCGTCATCGTCGGTGGCGGATCGGCCGGCAGCGCACTGGCGAACAGACTCTCCGCGGACCCGGCGAACCGGGTGCTGGTACTGGAGGCCGGCCGGTCCGACTACCCGTGGGATGTCTTCATCCACATGCCCGCGGCGCTGACCTATCCGATCGGCAGCCGGTTCTACGACTGGAAGTACGAGTCCGAGCCCGAACCCCATATGGGCGGCAGACGTATCTATCACGCGCGGGGCAAGGTACTGGGCGGCTCCAGCAGCATCAACGGCATGATCTTCCAGCGCGGCAACCCCATGGACTACGAGCGCTGGGCGGCCGACCCCGGGATGGAGAGTTGGGACTACGCGCACTGTCTGCCGTACTTCCAGCGGATGGAGAACTGTCTCGCGGCCGACCCGGACGACGAGTTCCGTGGTCATGACGGTCCCCTCGTCCTCGAACGTGGCCCGGCGACCAGCCCGCTGTTCACCGCGTTCCTGGAAGCGGTCCAGGAGGCCGGTTACGCTCGCACCGACGACGTCAACGGCTACCGCCAGGAAGGTTTCGCCGCGTTCGACCGCAATGTCCATCGCGGACGTCGTCTGTCGGCCGCGAAGGCGTACCTCAAGCCGGTCAAGAAGCGGCCCAACCTCACGGTCAGGACCCGCGCCTTCGTCACACGCGTTCTCTTCGAGGGCAAGCGGGCCGTGGGCGTCGAGTACCAGCACGGCCGCGGCAAGCCCCAGCAGGTCCGCGCCGGAGAGGTCATCCTCTGCGGAGGTGCGATCAACTCCCCGCAACTGCTGCAGCTCTCCGGCGTCGGCAACGCCGACGAGCTCGGCGCCCTGGGGATCGATGTAGTCCACGACCTCCCGGGCGTCGGCGAGAACATGCAGGACCACCTGGAGGTCTACATCCAGTACGCCTGCAAGCAGCCCGTCTCCATGCAGCCGTACATGGCGAAGTGGCGCGCCCCCTTCATCGGACTGCAGTGGCTCTTCCGCAAGGGCCCGGCCGCCACCAACCACTTCGAGGCCGGCGGCTTCGCCCGCAGCAACGAGGACGTGGACTACCCCAATCTGATGTTCCACTTCCTGCCCGTCGCGGTCCGCTACGACGGCTCCTCGCCGACCGGCGGCCACGGCTACCAGGTGCACGTGGGCCCCATGTACTCCGACGCCATCGGCTCGGTGAAGATCAAGAGCAAGGACCCGCGCGAGCACCCTGCGCTCCGCTTCAACTACCTCTCCACCGAGCAGGATCGCCGCGAATGGGTCGAGTCGATCCGAGTGGCCCGCAAGCTCCTCAACCAGCCCGCGCTCGCCCCCTACAACGACGGGGAGATCTCGCCCGGGCCGAAGGTGGAATCGGACGAGGAGATCCTCGCCTGGGTCGCGAAGGAGGGTGAGACCGCCCTGCACCCGTCCTGCACCTGCAAGTTGGGCACCGACGAGATGTCCGTCGTCGACCCGGCCAGCATGCGCGTGCACGGTCTGGAGGGCCTGCGCGTGGTGGACGCCTCCGTCATGCCCTATGTCACCAACGGCAACATCTACGCACCGGTGATGATGATCGCCGAGAAGGCCGCCGACCTGATCCTCGGCAAGGAGCCGTTGGCACCGTCCAAGGCCGCGTACTACCGCCACCGCGACGCCCAGAAGCAGACGGGGTAGACGCGTTGGGTGACGCAGGGCTCCGGGCGCTGCTGCGCAGCGTCCGCTACGAGGTGCTGCCCGCCAAGTCGACCGAGGACAAGGTCCTCGCCCATGTCCCGCGCGACGTCGTCGTCACTGTGACGGCGTCGCCGGTCAAGGGCCTGGAGCCGACGCTCGACCTCGTCACCCGGCTCGCGGCGCACGGCTACCGCGTCGTCCCGCACGTCCCCGCGCGGCTGCTGCGGGACGAGGGGCACGTGAAGGATGTCGTCGACCGGGTCCGCGAGGCGGGCGTGGACGACATCTTCGTTCCGGCGGGCGACGCTGACCCGCCCGCCGGGGTCTACGACGGGGCGCTGCCCGTGCTGCGCAGCCTGAGCGAACTGGGCAGCCCCTTCTCCCGCGTGGGCATCGCCGGCTACCCCGAGAGTCATCCGCTCATCCACGACGACGTCACCATCCAGTCGATGTGGGACAAGCGCGAGCATGCCACGTACATCGTGAGCAACCTCTGTTTCGACCCGCGTGAGCTGGGTCAGTGGATCGCCCGGATACGGCGCCGGGACGTCCCCCTTCCCGTCCATGTGGGCGTCGCGGGGCCCGTGCAGCGCGCGAAGCTGCTGTCCATGGCGGCGAAGATCGGCGTGGGGGAGTCGACTCGCTTCCTGACGAAGCACGCCTCGTGGTTCCTGCGCTTCGCGGCACCCGGGGGATACTCCCCCGAGAGGCTGCTGGCACGTGCCGAAGAGGCGCTCACCGCGCCTTCGGCGGGGGTGGCCGGCCTGCACCTGTTCACGTTCAACCAGATCGCCGAGACCGAACGGTGGCGCTGCGCGCTGCTGGATCGGCTTGGCGGCTGAAGGTCACTGCGCAGGCCGTATACGAAGGCGGGCGGGCTGGTGGCAGTCCAGCCCGCCGTAGTGCCGTTGCGCTCAGCGCGAGCGAGTGGTTCACCCTGATCACGCAGGCTTTCGGGCGGCCTTCGCCGGTTCGTATCGCGCAACTCTGTGAGTATTGCGCAACATAATCCAGGCCGGAGGAGCCCCAGGTCAAGAGAGAGTGACCGACGGGCCGCGTGTGAAATCGTCATCCGCCAACCCCTTGACGTCTGCCAGGGCATTCGTAATCGTGTTCCACCACAAGCAATTGAATGCACGATGCGCAACGAAATTCATCGAAGGGCTCGGCGCGTGGCAGACCTGTACGTGGGCGGAGAGTGGCGGGAACCGGTGGCCGGAGGCCGCCGGGAAATCCGCTGTCCCGCTGACGGATCGCTCACCGCGACTGTTTCGGAAGGGACGCGTCCCGACGCCGCGGCGGCGATCGCCGCAGCCCGTCAAGCCTTCGACCAGGGGCCCTGGCCGCACACCCCGGAGCGGGAGCGCGGTGCGCTGCTGCTGCGCACCGCCGACATCATCGAGCGCGACGCCAAGGCATTCGCCCGCGCCGAATCGCTGGACACCGGCAAGCGGCTGGTGGAGAGCGAGTACGACATCGCCGATGTGGTGTCCTGCTTCCGCTACTACGGCGGGATCGGGGGCACCGACGCCGGCCGCGTGATCGACACCGGCCGCGACGACGCCGTCAGCCGCGTCGTCCATGAACCGATCGGCGTGTGCGGCCTCATCACCCCCTGGAACTACCCGCTGCTCCAGGCGTCCTGGAAGGTCGCCCCTGCCCTCCTCGCGGGCAACACCATCGTCCTCAAGCCCAGCGAGCTCACCCCCTCCACCTCGATCCTGCTGATGAAGGCACTTCAGGAGGCCGGTCTCCCCGCCGGCGCCGCCAACCTCGTCCTGGGCACCGGCCCCGAGGTGGGCGCCCCGCTGTCCGCGGACCCGGTCGTCGACATGGTCTCCTTCACCGGAGGCCTGGAGACCGGCAAGCGGATCATGGCCACGGCCGCGGCGACCGTGAAGAAGGTGGCGCTGGAGCTCGGCGGCAAGAACCCCAACGTCGTCTTCGCCGACGCCGACTTCGAGACGGCCGTGGACTTCGCCCTCACCGCCGTCTTCCTGCACTCCGGGCAGGTCTGCTCGGCAGGGGCCCGGCTGATCGTCGAAGCCTCCCTCCATGACGCCTTCGTCGACGAGGTCGTCCGCCGAGCCCGGCAGATCCGTCTCGGCGGCCCCTTCGACCCCGAGGCCGAGACCGGAGCGCTGATCTCCGCACAGCACCGGGAGAAGGTCGAGGCGTACGTCGCGGCGGGCCTCGCCGAAGGCGCCGTCCTGCGCTGCGGCGGCGCACGCCCGGAGGACCCCGCGCTGGCGAACGGTTTTTACTACCCGCCGACCGTGCTCGACGAGTGCCGCCGGGACATGCGGGTGGTGCACGAGGAGTCCTTCGGACCCGTGCTCACCGTGGAGCGCTTCACCGACGAGAACGACGCCGTGCGCATCGCCAACGACACCGAGTACGGGCTGGCCGGAGCCGTCTGGACGCAGGACGCCGGCAAGGCCCAGCGGGTCGCCCGGCGGCTGCGCCACGGCACGGTGTGGATCAACGACTACCACCCCTATGTGCCGCAAGCGGAATGGGGTGGCTTCGGGCACTCGGGTGTGGGCCGGGAGCTGGGACCGACCGGCCTGGACGAGTACCGAGAGCCCAAGCACATCTGGCAGAACATCCAACCCCGGCCGCAGCACTGGTTCCGCGGCTGAACGCCGAAAAGAGGTCGATCGTGACCCCAGTACAGACTCAGGTGCCGCAGCGGCGCGGCACACCCCAGGACTCGGACGGTACGCCGGTCGTATCCGTGCGCAAGCTGTGGAAGGTGTTCGGGCCGAAGGCCGAGCGGGTACCGGAATCCGAGGAGCTGTGCGGGCTCACCCGCCGTGAGCTCATGGACCGTACGGGATGCACCGCCGCCGTACGTGACGTGAACTTCGAGGTGTCGCGGGGCGAGGTCTTCGTCGTGATGGGCCTGTCCGGCTCGGGCAAGTCCACCCTGGTGAGATGTCTCACCCGGCTGATCGAACCCACCGCCGGTGAGGTCGTCTTCGAGGGCGAGGACATCCGCGGCGCGGACCACAAGCGTCTGCGCGAGCTGCGGCGCCGCAAGTTCTCCATGGTCTTCCAGCACTTCGGGCTGCTGCCCCACCGCCGCGTCGTCGACAACGTGGGCTTCGGCCTGGAGATCCGCGGCATGAGCAGGGCAGAGCGCACCAAGCGGGCCCTGGAGGTCGTCGAACTGGTCGGCCTCTCCGGTTACGAGAACTCCTACCCCGACCAGCTCTCCGGCGGCATGCAGCAGCGCGTCGGCCTCGCCCGGGCGCTGGCCGGTGATCCGGACGTCCTCTTCTTCGACGAGCCGTTCTCGGCGCTCGACCCGCTGATCCGCCGGGACATGCAGAACGAGGTGATACGGCTGCACCACGAGGTCGGCAAGACGATGGTGTTCATCACCCACGACCTCTCCGAGGCGCTCAAGCTGGGCGACCGCATCCTGATCATGCGCGACGGCAAGATGGTCCAGTGCGGCACGGGCGACGAGCTGGTCGGCGCCCCGGCCGACGACTACGTACGCGAATTCGTCAAGGACGTGCCGCGCGGCGACGTGCTCACCCTGCGGTGGATCATGCGGCCGGCCGAGCCGGACGACGCCCTGGACGGTCCCGAGCTGGGCCCGGACGTCGTGGTGAAGGAAGCCACCCGGGCCGTACTGGCGGCCGACAAGCCGGTCAAGGTCGTCGAGAACGGCAAGCTGCTCGGCATCGTCGGCGACGAGGAGATCCTCGCGGTGGTCGCCGGGCAGGAAGGCGACATGTGATGACCGTCGCCATGGAGAAACCGGAAAAGACCAAGACCGCGGAACCGACCGCGCCCGTCGAGGGCGTACGCAGAGTCAGCCGGGGCATGGTGGTTGCCGCGATCCTGGTCGTCTGGCTGGTGCTGTTCGCCGTGCTGCGCGGAAAGCAGACCATGTCACTCGCGGCGGCGGACCTCACCGATCTGCACCAGTGGCTGAACGACGTCAACGACTCGATCGGTGCGAACCGCAACTCCAACCCGTTGTTCCTCTACTTCTTCAACGAGATCCGTCTGGTCATCGACAACCTGGTGACCTTCGTGCAGAGCCTGATCTCACAGCCCACCGGAGCCCGCCCCGTACCGCAGATCGGGTGGCTCGGCGTGGTCGGCATCGCCGGCTTCGTCTCCTGGGCCGTGGGGAACTGGCGGGTCGCGCTGCTGACCGTGGCCGGGTTCACCTTCATGGGGCTGCAGGGCCTGTGGCAGGAGAGCATGGACACCCTGGCGCTTACCCTCTCCGCGGTCTTCGTGGCGCTGCTGTTCGCGATTCCGCTGGGCGTGTGGGCGGGGCTGTCCGACCGGTTCAACCGGATCATGACGCCCTTCCTGGACTTCATGCAGACGATGCCGACCTTCGTCTACCTGGCCCCGCTGACGCTGATCTTCCTCATCGGCGGGGCATCCGCCACCATCGCCACCGTGATCTACGCGGCTCCGCCGGCGATCCGTATCACCGCGCACGCCATCCGGTCGGTACCGGAGACGACCGTCGAGGCGGCCGACTCGCTGGGTGCGACCCGACGGCAGTCGCTGTTGAAGGTCCTGCTGCCGATGTCCAAGCGGACGGTGGTGATGGGCGTCAACCAGACCATCATGGCCGCCCTGGCCATGGTGACCATCGCGGCCCTGATCGACGCGCCCGGCCTCGGAAAGACCGTCATCCAGGCCCTGCAGTCGCTCGATGTCGGCACGGCCTTCAACGCGGGGCTCGCCATCGTCATCATGGCCATCGTCCTCGACCGGGTCACGACCGCGGCGAGCGGACGCGCGGAGGCGGCCCGGCGCTCGGGCAGCCGCTTCCTCACCTGGCGGCGGCCGCTGCTGGGCGCGGGAACGGTGGTCACGGCAGTCCTGATCTACATGTCGCACACCTACGTCTGGGCGGCGGAGTTCCCCGGCGAGGGCGGCATCGGCAGCTCCATCGCGCGCGTCGCCGACACCGCGACCACCTGGGCGCAGGACAGTCTGTCGGGCCTCACCACAGCCTTCCGCGACGCCATCAGCAACGGCCTGCTCAACCCGTTCCAGTCGCTGCTCACCGGGTCCCCCTGGTGGCTCGTCGGCGCGGCCCTGATCGGGATCGGTTCGGTGCTCGGCGGCTGGCGGGCCGGGGCCACCGCGGCCGTGTGCGTCGGCCTTCTGGTCGGCACCGGAGTGTGGTCGGACAGCATGACGACGCTGGCATCCACGATGGTGGCCACGATCATGGTGATGGTGCTCGGCATTGTCTTCGGGGTGTGGATGGGGCGCAGCCTGCTCGTGGACCGGCTGCTCAGGCCCACCCTGGACGCGGCACAGGTCATGCCGCCGTTCGTCTATCTCGTGCCGTTCCTCGCGCTGTTCGGCGCGACACGCTTCACGGCGATCGTCGCCGCCGTCGTCTACGCGGCACCCGTCGCCATGAAGATCATCGCCGACGGCGTGCGGAACGTGCCCGCGACCACCGTGGAGGCGGCCACCTCCGCCGGGTGCAACACCTGGCAGATCATCACCAAGGTTCAACTGCCGATGGCACGCAGCGCCCTCACTCTCGCCACCAACCAGGGCCTGATCTATGTGCTGTCGATGGTTGTTGTGGGCGGCCTGGTAGGCGCGGGCGCCCTCGGCTACGACGTCGTGGCCGGCTTCTCGCAAGGACAGCTGTACGGGAAGGGGCTTGCCGCGGGGCTGGCCATCGTCCTTCTCGGAGTCATGTTCGACCGGATCACTCAGGCAGCGGCGCGGCGTACCAGCGCGTAAGGAGTTACTGACCATGGCAAGGCAAGCAAGACAGTGGAGAGTCGGCGCGGCCGGCATAGCGGTCCTCGGGCTCACTCTCACCGCCTGCGGCGGTGCGAAGGTCGGTGACAGTTCCTCGGGGTCCGACAGCTCGGGCGGCTCCGCCAAGTGCGGCACCTTCAACCTCGCGGTCAACCCGTGGGTGGGTTACGAGGCCGACGCGGCTGTCGTCGCCTACGTCGCGGAGCAGGACCTCAAATGCAAGGTGGTCAAGAAGGACCTGAAGGAAGAGATCGCCTGGCAGGGCTTCGGGACGGGCGAGGTTGACGCCGTCCTGGAGAACTGGGGTCACGACGACCTGAAGAAGAAGTACATCACCGATCAGAAGACGGCCGTCGATGCCGGCCCGACCGGCAACGAAGGCCTTATCGGCTGGTACGTGCCGCCGTGGCTGGCCAAGGAGCACCCGGAGATCCTCGACTGGAAGAACCTGAACAAGTACGCGGCCAAGTTCAAGACCTCCGAGTCGGGTGGCAAGGGTCAGCTCCTCGACGGCGACCCGTCGTACGTCACCAACGACGCGGCGCTGGTGAAGAACCTGAAGCTGGACTTCAAGGTGGTGTACGCGGGCAGTGAGACCGCGCTCATCCAGGCCTTCCGCAAGGCGGAGAAGAACAAGGAATGGGTGATCGGCTACTTCTACGAGCCGCAGTGGTTCCTGTCCGAGGTGCCGCTGAAGAAGGTCAGCCTGCCCGAGTACAAGGAGGGCTGCGACGCCGACGCGGCGAAGGTCGCGTGCGACTACCCCGTGTACAAGCTCGACAAGATCGTCAGCGCCAAGTTCGCCAAGTCGGGCAGCCCGGCCTATGACCTGGTGAAGAAATTCAACTGGACGAACGACGACCAGAACACCGTGGCCAAGTACATCGCGGTGGACAAGATGTCCCCCGAGGCGGCGGCGAAGAAGTGGGTCGAGGCCAACCGCGACAAGGTGGACGCCTGGATCAAGTAGGGCCGGAAGCCCGAAGCTCGAAGCCGGTCGAACGTGCCCGGTGGGCGGTGCGCACACATGCGCACCGCCCACCGGGCATTGCTGTGTTCCAGCCCGTCTTCCAACCCGTTTTCCCGCGTCACGAACCCTCTTGACACCCACTTGCACGCCAGGCACATTGAGTTGCGCAACCTGAATCGCGTTGCGTACACAGCAACTAGACCGGCGGGGCTGGTTTTCAAACCGGAGGTGCGGCGATGGCGGGACCCCGAGTGGTCATCATCGGAGCGGGCGTCGTTGGCGCGGCCCTCGCGGACGAGATCTCCACACGAGGCTGGACCGAAGTGACCGTGGTGGACCAGGGCCCACTGCCCGCCACGGGGGGCTCAAGCTCGCACGCCCCGGGCCTGGTGTTCCAGACGAACTCCTCCAAGACCATGACCGAGCTGGCCCGCTACACCGTCGAGAAGTTCTGCTCCCTCGACGTCGACGGCAAGCCCTGCTTCCTGCAGGTCGGCGGCCTCGAAGTGGCGACCACCCCGGAGCGCCTCGCGGAACTGCACCGTCGCCACGGCTGGATCACCGCCTGGGGCATCGAGTCCCGGCTGCTGAGCCCCGAGGAGTGCGTCGAGCAGCACCCGCTGGTCAACCGGGAAAGGGTCCTCGGTGGCCTCCTGATCCCCACGGACGGTCTCGCCAAGGCGGTCCTCGCCGTCGAGGCGCAGATCCGCCGGGCCACCGAGCGAGGAGTGCGTTTCCTCGCCCGCCACGAAGTCCTCGACGTCCAGCAGAGCGAGGGCCGCGTCACCGGCGTCCTCACCGACCAGGGCGAGATCCCCGCCGACATCGTCGTGTGCTGCGCCGGCATCTGGGGCCCGAAGATCGCCCGCATGGTCGGCATGAACCTCCCGCTCACCCCGCTCGCCCACCAACTCGCCTGGACCGGCCCGGTGCC
Organism: Streptomyces montanus; assembly: GCF_005786655.1. NCBI lineage: Bacteria > Bacillati > Actinomycetota > Actinomycetes > Kitasatosporales > Streptomycetaceae > Streptomyces > Streptomyces montanus. The sequence goes on along the minus strand of NZ_VBZC01000014.1, from coordinate 144,030 downwards.
GGCCCTGGCGGGACAGACACGGGAGGCGGTGCGTCCGATCCTGCGCCACCAGGACGCCGACCTCTACTACCGCGACCGCTTCGACGGCCTGGGCATCGGCTACTACGGCCACCGCCCGATGCCCATCTCCGCCGACGACATCCTCTCCGTGGACGAGGCCGACGAGATGCCGTCGGTCCTGAAGTTCACCGAGGAGGACTTCGAGGACGCCTGGAGCGAGACCCAGTCCCTGCTACCCGCGACGATGGAGGCCAAGGTCGAGGAGGGCATCAACGGCCTGTTCTCCTTCACCACCGACGGCCTGCCCCTCCTCGGCGAGTCACCGGACGTCAAGGGCTTCTGGGTTGCCGAGGCCGTGTGGGTCACCCACTCGGCCGGCGTCGGACGGGCCGTCGCCGAATGGCTGGTCGACGGCTACTGCTCCTCCTTCGACCTGCACGAGTGCGACGTCAACCGCTTCGAGCCGCACCAGCTCTCGCCGGAGTACGTCCTGGCCCGCGACTGCCAGAACTTCGTCGAGGTCTACGACATCCTGCACCCGCTGCAGCCGTCGGGTGACCCGCGCCCGATCCGCACCAGCCCGTTCCACGCCCGCCAGCAGGAGCTGGGCGCCTTCTTCCTGGAGGCCAACGGCTGGGAGCGCCCGCAGTGGTACGAGGCCAACGCCTCACTCGTCGAGGGCCGCTCCATCCCGACCCCCAACGACTGGGCCGCGCAGTACTGGTCGCCCATCGTCGGCGCCGAGGCGCGGATCACCCGCGAGACCGTCGCGATGTACGACATGACGGCCCTCAAGCGGCTCGAAGTGAGCGGCCCCGGTGCCGCCGCCTTCCTGGAGAGCCTGTGCACCGGCAAGGTCGCCAAGTCCGTCGGCTCAGTGACGTACACCCTGCTCCTCGACCACGACGGCGGCATCCGCAGCGACATCACCGTCGCCCGGCTGGGCCGCGACCTCTTCCAGGTCGGCGCCAACGGCAACCTGGACCTCGACTGGTTCACCCGCCATCTCCCCGCCGACGGTTCGGTCCAGGCACGCGACATCACGCCCGGCACCTGCTGCATCGGCCTGTGGGGCCCGCTCGCCCGCACGGTCCTGCAGCCGCTGACCGACGAGGACTTCTCCAACGACGGCCTGAAGTACTTCCGCGCCAAGCGCGCCCACATCGGCTCCGTCCCCGTGACGGCCATGCGTCTGTCGTACGTAGGTGAACTCGGCTGGGAGCTGTACACCACCGCCGACCTGGGCCAGAAGCTGTGGGACACCCTGTGGCAGGCGGCCGAGCCGCTGGGCGGCATCGTCGCCGGCCGCGGCGCCTTCAACAGCCTCCGTCTGGAGAAGGGCTACCGCTCCTTCGGCACCGACATGACCTACGAGCACGACCCCTACGAGGCCGGCGTCGGCTTCGCCGTCAAGCTCGACAAGGACGACTTCATCGGCAAGGCCGCACTGGAGCGCCGCAAGGCCGACGTGCGGCGCAGGCTGACCTGCCTCACCATCGACGACCCGCAGTCGGTCGTCATGGGCAAGGAACCGGTGTACGACGGCGACCGCGCCGTCGGCTACGTCACCAGCGCCGCCTACGGCTACACGATCGGCAAGGGCATCGCCTACGCGTGGCTCCCGGCGGAGCTCGCCACCCCCGGCACCACCGTGAACATCGGCTACTTCGACCAGCGCGTCGAGGCGGTTGTCGCCGAGGAGCCCCTGTTCGACCCGACCATGTCCCGCCTCCGTGGCTAACACGCAGCGTCGGCTTTGAGTTTGAGGGAAAGGAACACTGCCGGTGAACGCACAGCTGCTCGACGGCAAGGCGACAGCCGCCGAGGTCCGCCGTGAACTCGCGGAGCGCGTGGCCAAGTTGACCGCGACCGGCGGTCGCCCGCCGGGGCTCGGCACCGTCCTGGTCGGCGACGACCCCGGCAGCCACACCTACGTCGCCGGAAAGCACCGCGACTGCGCACAGGTGGGCATCGCCTCTCTCCGCCGCGAACTGCCCGCCGACGCAACCCAGCAGCAGGTCGAGGACGTCATCGACGAACTCAACGCCGACCCTGCCTGCACCGGCTACATCGTCCAGCTCCCGCTCCCGCGCCACCTGGACGCCAACCGTGTACTGGAACGCATGGACCCGGCCAAGGACGCCGACGGGCTGCACCCCGTCAACCTCGGCCGGCTCGTCCTGGGCGTCGAGGCCCCGCTGCCCTGCACCCCGCGAGGCATCGTCGAACTCCTGCGCCGGTACGAGGTGCCGCTCGCCGGAGCGCGCGTGTGCGTGATCGGACGCGGCATCACCGTGGGACGGCCCATCGGACTACTGCTCACCCGCAGGTCCGAGAACGCCACCGTGACGCTGTGCCACACCGGCACCAAGGGCCTGGCCTGGCACGTGCGCGAGGCGGACATCGTCGTCGCGGCCGCCGGCTCACCCGGGCTGATCACCAAGGACATGCTGCGCCCCGGCGCGGCGGTCCTGGACGTCGGCATCACCCGCACCGACCACGGGCTGGTCGGCGACGTGCACCCGGACGCCGCCCAGGTCGCCGGATGGCTCGCGCCGATGCCCGGGGGCGTAGGACCCATGACACGCGCGATGCTCCTCGCCAACGTCGTCGAGGCCGCTGAGAGGAACGCGAACGCCGCATGAACGCCCCGGCCCCGACGTACCCGCTGTATTCGCACCTTTCAGAAGACGGAGCTGTCCGATGAGCCTCCGCACCCCCGGCGCCGAGCTCCCCGAGCACCCCGACTGGCTGTGGCGCACGCCCGAGCCGAAGCGCTCGTACGACGTCATCGTCGTGGGCGGTGGCGGACACGGCCTGGCCACCGCCCACTATCTGGCGAAGAACCACGGCATCACCAACGTCGCCGTGCTGGAGAAGGGCTGGCTGGCCGGCGGCAACATGGCCCGCAACACCACCATCATCCGCTCCAACTATCTGTGGGACGAGAGCGCCGGCATCTACGAGCACGCGCTGAAACTGTGGGAGGGGCTGGCGGATGAGCTCGACTACCCGATCCTCTTCTCCCAGCGAGGCGTACTGAACCTGGCCCACAGCCTGCAGGACGTCCGCGACAGCGTGCGCCGCGTCGAGGCCAATCGGCTCAACGGCGTGGACGCCGAGTGGTTCGACGCCGAGCAGGTCAAAGAGGTCTGCCCGATCGTCAACATCTCACCGGACGTGCGCTACCCGGTCCTCGGCGGTACCTACCAGCCGCGTGCCGGCATCGCCAAACACGACCACGTCGCCTGGGGCCTGGCCCGCTCCGCCGACGCCGCCGGAATCGACATCATCCAGAACTGCGAGGTCACCGGCCTCGACATCGTCGGCGGCCGGGTCGTCGGAGTGCAGACCACACTCGGCCCGATCGCGGCGGGCAAGGTGGCGCTCTGCTCGGCCGGCCACACCTCGGTCCTCGCCGCCATGGCCGGCATCGAACTCCCGCTGCAGAGCCACCCGTTGCAGGCGCTCGTGTCGGAGCTGCTGGAGCCGGTGCACCCGACCGTCGTCATGTCCAACGCGGTCCACGTGTACGTCAGCCAGGCCCACAAGGGAGAGCTGGTGATGGGCGCGGGCGTCGACTCGTACAACTCCTACACCCAGCGCGGCGCGTTCCACATCATCGAACAGCAGATGTCCGCGGCCCTGGAGCTCTTCCCGGTCTTCGCCCGCGCCCATGTGCTGCGCACCTGGGGCGGCATTGTCGACGTGAGCCCCGACGCCTCGCCGATCATCGGCCTCACTCCCGTCGACAATCTCTACCTCAACTGCGGCTGGGGCACGGGCGGTTTCAAGGCCACCCCGGGCGTGGGCTGGGTCTACGCCCACACCATCGCCCACGACACCCCCCACCCCCTCAACGCCCCCTTCTCGCTCGACCGTTTCACCACCGGCGCGCTCGTCGACGAGCACGGCGCGGCCGCGGTGGCCCACTAGGGAGCCGAACCATGCTGCTCATCCCCTGCCCGTGGTGCGGGCCCCGCGACGAGGCCGAGTTCCACTACGGCGGCCAGGCACACGTGCCGTATCCCGAGGACCCGTCGGCCTTCACCGACGAGGAGTGGGCCCGGTATCTGTTCTTCCGCGACAACCCGAAGGGCCCGTTCGCCGAGCGGTGGAGCCATGCGGCGGGCTGCCGCAAGTGGTTCAACGCGGTGCGGGACACGTCGACGAACGAGATCCTGGCGGTGTACCGGGCTGGGGAGGAGCGCCCGGCCATTGAGGAACTGAGGCGTGCGGCAACTTCGCAGTCACGTCCGGTACTACCAGCCCGTCCGGCCTTTGAGGACGAGGCCGTTCAGGCTGATATCGGGGGTCTGGGGGCGGAGCCCCCAGCGGGGGTCCAGGGGGAAGCCCCCCTGGTTTCGGGAAGGGGCGGAGTGGGGGAGGAGAACCAGCCGTTCCGCCTGCCCACCGGCGGACGTATCGACCGCGACGAACCGCTGAACTTCACCTTCGACGGAACCGAATACCGGGGCTACCGAGGCGACACCCTCGCCTCCGCCCTGCTCGCCAACGGCGTCATCCAGGCCGGCACCAGCATCAAGCTCGGCCGCCCCCGCGGCATCTTCTCGGCCGGTGTGGAGGAGCCCAACGCGGTAGTCCAGATCGAGGCGCCCTTCCCCGAGCCGATGCTGCCCGCGACGACCGTCGAGCTGTACGACGGCCTGGTGGCGAGCAGCCTCCCGGGCCAGGGCCGCCTCGCCACCGAGCCGGACCCGGCCCGTTACGACGCCGTACACGCACACTGCGACCTGCTGGTGGTCGGCGCGGGACCGGCCGGCCTCGCCGCCGCGGCGGCAGCCGCCCGCAGCGGAGCACGCGTCATCCTCGCCGACGACCAACGGGAACTGGGCGGCAGCCTCCTGGGCACCGGCGAACACCTCGACTGGGTGGAGGAGGTCGCCGGACGACTCGAAGCCGAGCCCGAGGTGCGCGTGCTGCGCCGTACCACCGTCTTCGGGTACTACGACGACAACCACCTCCTCGCCGTCGAGCGCCGCACCAACCACCTCGGCGCCGAGGCCCCCGAGAACGTCTCCCGCGAGCGCGTCTGGCGCATCCGGGCACGTCGTGTCGTTCTCGCCACCGGCGCCCACGAGCGCTCGCTGGTCTTCGCGGACAACGACCGTCCCGGAGTGATGCTGGCCGCTTCGGCCCGCACCTACCTCAACCGCCACGGTGTCCTGCCCGGCCGCCGCGTGGTCGTGTTCACCACCAACGACAGCGCCTATGCTGCGGCGCTGGATCTCGCCGCGGCGGGCGTGGACGTCGGGGCGATCGTCGACACCCGCTCCGAGCCGGGGGAGTGGGCGGTGCGTGCCCGATCGGCCGGCATCGAGGTGCTGACCGGCCACGCCGTCACCGGCACGCAGGGCGACCCGCGACTCACCGCCGTGACCGTCGCCCCGTACGGAGAGTCCGTGGGACAGCGGGAGTTCACCGCCGACCTGCTTTTGGTCTCCGGCGGCTGGAACCCGGTGGCGCACCTGTTCAGCCAGGCGGGCGGCAAGCTGCGCCACGACGAGGCGCTCGGCTCCTTCGTCCCGGACACCTGCCGTCAGGCGGTCGAGATCGCGGGCGGTGCGAACGGCGTCCTCGACCTGGCCGGTGCCCTCGCGCAGGGCGCGACCGCCGGTGCCCGCGCCATCGAGGCCGAGGGCTACACTCCCGAGGCGCCCCGACTCCCGGACGTGGCCGCACAGCCGCAGACACCACCCATGCACGTGTACGTCGTCCCCGGTGCCCCGGGCGCCCCCCGTTTCGTCGACCTCCAACGGGACGTCACCGTCGACGACCTGGCCCGGGCGACCGGTGCCGGTATGCGCTCGGTCGAGCACACCAAGCGCTACACCACGGCCGGCACCGCCAACGACCAGGGCAAGACCTCCGGCGTCCTGGCCAGTGGTGTCGTCGCCGAACTGCTCGGCGTGGACGTCTCGGCCCTCGGCACGACCACCTTCCGGCCGCCCTACACACCGGTTTCCTTCGCCACACTCGCGGGCCGCGACCGCGGCGCGCTGCACGACCCGGTGCGGGTGACCGCCCTGCACGCATGGCATGTCGCGCACGGCGCCCTGTTCGAGAACGTCGGTCAGTGGAAGCGGCCCTGGTACTACCCGCAGGACGGCGAGGACATGGAAGCCGCGGTGCTGCGCGAGTGCGCCGCCGCCCGCGAGGGCGTGGCCTTCATGGACGCCTCCACCCTCGGCAAGATCGACGTACAGGGTCCGGACGCCGCCGTCTTCCTCGACCGGCTCTACACCAACATGATGAGCACCCTGAAGGTCGGCATGATCCGCTACGGCGTCATGTGCCGCCCGGACGGCATGGTCTTCGACGACGGCACGGTCATCCGTCTCGCCCAGGACCGCTTCCTGGTCACCACCACGACAGGCAACGCCGCCGCCGTCCTGGACTGGATGGAGGAGTGGCTCCAGACGGAGTGGCCCGAACTGCGCGTCCACTGCACCTCCGTCACCGAACAGTGGGCCACCGTCGCTCTGGTCGGCCCGCGATCGCGCCAGGTCCTCGGCGAGCTCGCGCCCCAACTGGCCGTGGACAACGACGACTTCCCGTTCATGGCATGGCGGGAGACGACGGTCGCCGGCATCGAGGCCAGGGTGTGCCGGATCAGCTTCTCCGGCGAACTGGCCTACGAGATCAACGTGTCGCCGTGGGAGGCCCTCGCCCTGTGGGAGGCGCTGTACGAGGCCGGCGCCCCGTACGGCATCACCCCGTACGGCACGGAGACCATGCACGTCCTGCGGGCGGAGAAGGGCTACCCCATCATCGGCCAGGACACCGACGGCACCGTCACTCCGCAGGACCTCGGCATGAGCTGGGTGGTGTCGAAGAAGAAGCCCGACTTCATCGGCAAGCGCTCCTACGCCCGTGCCGACACCGTCCGCCCCGACCGCAAGCACCTCGTCGGCCTGCTCCCCGAGGAGCCGGGCACCTTCCTCCCCGAGGGCACCCAGCTGGTCGCCGACGGCGTGCTGCTCGCGCCGCCCGTCCCGATGCTCGGCCACGTCACCTCCAGTTACCGCAGCGCGGCGCTCGGCCGGACCTTCGCGCTCGCCCTGATCAAGGGCGGCCGGGACCGTATCGGCGAGCGGCTGTACGCCCCCGTAGGCGACCGAATCGTCCCGGTGACCGTCGCCAGCCCCGTCCTCTACGACCCCGAGGGAGCCCGCCGCGATGGCTGACACCGCCCTTACCGCCCCGCTCCGCAGCCCTCTGTCGCACTTCGCCGGCCGCCTGGCCGCCGCGACACGTACGTCCGAGGGCGCGATCCGGCTGGCCGAACTCCCCTTCCTGTCCCAGATCAATGTGCGCCTCGACGCCAAGGGAGCAGCGGCGGACGCCGTCGGGCTAGCGCTGGACCTCCAACTGCCCCTTGAGCCGAACACCGTCGTACGTGCCGGGGAGCTTGCCGCGTTGTGGCTGGGTCCGGACGAATGGCTGCTGGTGGGCCCGCCCGGCAGCGGGCGCGACCTGGAGAGCCGGATCCGGGAGGCCGCGGGGGACGAGCCCGTCTCCGTCACCGATGTCTCCGCCCAGCGCACCACGCTCCTCGTCGCGGGCCCCCGCGCCCGAGACCTTCTCGCCCACGGCTGCTCGCTGGACCTGCATCCCCGCGCGTTCGGCGCCGGACGCTGCGCCCAGACGACCCTGGGCCGCACGCAGATCGTCCTGGTCGCCCGGGACGAACCCCGGGCCGGATTCTGGGTGCTGGTGCGTTCGTCCTTCGCCGGCTATCTGGCGGACTGGCTGCTCGACGCGGCGACGGAACACATCTGAACGACATCGCGAACGTGTGTCTCCATGAACATGTGTCTCCACGCACCACGCACGCCCTGACCGGTCGGCCCCGCGGCAGGGCTCACCGCGCGTGCGCATGCCCGGCACCGCGGCCGGAGGCACCGCCGTGCGGGTCGGTGTGCGGGTGGGCGTGCGGGTCGCCCGCGGCATCGAACAGCGGGCGTGGACGCGGTCGTTGGTGTATCGCCGCCGTGTACACGTCCACGGTCGCGGAGGCCGCCGTGTCCCAGCCGAAGGACACCGCGTGCCGGGCGGCCGCCTCACCCATCCGGGCCGAGAGCGCCGGGTCGTCGGCGAAGCGGCCAAGCGCCCGCGCGTAGTCGGCCGGGTGGTGCCCTGGCACGAGCACGCCGCTCACCTCGTTCCGAACGGCCACCGGCAGGCCGCCCACCTCGGCCGCGATCACCGGTGTGCCGCACGCCTGGGCCTCGAGGGCCACCAGGCCGAAGGATTCGCTGTAGGACGGCATGACGAGAACGGACGCCGCCCGGTACCAGTCCGCGAGCCGGGCCTGTCCGACCGGCGGACGGAACAGGACCACATCGGAGATGCCGAGTCGTGCTGCCAGCTTCTGCAGGCTCTCCGGCTCGGTCAGGCCTGATCCGCTCGGCCCGCCCACCACCGGCACGACGAGCCGCTCACGCAGCTGTGGCCGCTCTTCCAGGAGCCGGGCGACCGCGAGCAGTAGGACGTCCGGCGCTTTGAGGGGCTGAATACGGCCGGCGAACAGCAGGACCAGCGCGTCGGGCGGTAGCCCGAGGCGCATACGGGCTGCGGTCCGGCCGGCCTCGACGCCTGAGGCGTCCGGCCGGAAGCGGTCCAGGTTCACGCCCGGGTGGACGACGGTGACCTGCGCGGGGTCGGCGTCGTAGTGGCGGATCAGCTCGGCCGCCTCGTTGCCGGTATTGGCGATGAGCCGATCTGCGGCCTCGACGATCTGGGCCTCGCCCGTCACTCGGGTCGCGGGCTCAGGTCTGTCCCCTACGGCGAGGGAGGCGTTCTTGACCTTGGCCATGGTGTGCATGGTGTGCACGAGCGGGACGTCCCAGCGCGCGGCGGCGAGCCGGCCGACGTGGCCGGACAGCCAATAGTGCGAGTGGAGCAGGTCGTAGTGCCCGGGGCGCCGGTCGGCCCACGCCCGCATCAGACCGTGTGTGAAGGCGCACAGGTGCGCGGGCAGGTCTTCCTTGGCCAAGCCCTCGTAAGGGCCCGCGTCCAGATGCCGGACGAGAACGCCGGGCGCGAGATCGACGACGGGCGGGAGCGCGGCGGAGGCGGCCCGGGTGAAGATCTCCACCTCTACGTCCGCGGCGGCCAGGCGTCTGGCCAGCTCGACGACATAGACGTTCATCCCGCCCGCGTCGCCGGTGCCGGGCTGGTGCAGCGGCGAGGTGTGCACGCTGAGCATCGCCACCCGACGGGGGCGGCGCCGGACGCTCGGGGGGCGCAGCCGGGGCGGGCCGAAGAGAGTGTCGGCGTGGGGGCCGGCGTGGGTGTGGTCGCCGAACCCTCCGGGCTGGGGCACGTACTGGCTCACCTCGTTCGCCGCCCCGTTCAGCACTCGATGATGTTGACGGCGAGGCCGCCGCGGGCGGTCTCCTTGTACTTGACCGACATGTCGGCGCCGGTGTCCTTCATGGTTTTGATGACCTTGTCGAGGGACACCTTGTGGGAGCCGTCGCCGCGCATGGCCATGCGGGCGGCCGTGACGGCCTTCACGGCGGCCATGCCGTTGCGTTCGATGCACGGGATCTGGACGAGGCCGCCGACGGGGTCGCAGGTGAGGCCGAGGTTGTGTTCCATGCCGATCTCGGCCGCGTTCTCGACCTGTTCGGGGGAGCCGCCCAGGACCTCGGCGAGCGCGCCGGCCGCCATGGAGCAGGCCGAGCCGACCTCGCCCTGGCAGCCGACCTCGGCGCCGGAGATGGACGCGTTCTCCTTGAAGAGCATGCCGATCGCGCCCGCGGCCAGCAGGAAGCGGACCACGTCGTCTTCCTTCTCTCCCTCGGAGGCTGCTCCCGCCCCGAAGTTGATGTAGTAGTGCAGGACCGCCGGGATGATGCCGGCCGCGCCGTTCGTCGGGGCCGTCACCACCCGGCCGCCCGCCGCGTTCTCCTCGTTCACGGCCATCGCGTAGAGCGTGATCCACTCCATGGCGTGCGCCAACGGGGCGCCCTCCGCCCGCAGTTGACGTGCCGTCACCGCAGCCCTCCGGCGCACCCGCAGACCGCCCGGCAGGATCCCCTCGCGGGACATGCCGCGCTGCACGCACTCCCGCATCACCCGCCAGATCTCCAGCAGGCCCTCGCGGATCGCCTCCTCCGTGCGCCAGGCCCGCTCGTTCTCCAGCATCAGCGAGGAGATCGACAGGCCCGTCACCTTCGCCAGGCGCAGCAGCTCGTCGCCCGTGCGGAAGGGGTACTTCAGAACCGTGTCGTCCAGTGTGATCCGGTCCGCGCCGACCGCGTCCTCGTCGACGACGAAGCCGCCGCCCACCGAGTAGTACGTCTTCGTCAGCAGTTCCGTCCCCGCCGCGTCGTACGCCCACAGCGTCATGCCGTTCGCGTGGTACGGCAGCGCTTTGCGGCGGTGCAGGACCAGGTCGTCGTCGGAATCGAAGGCAATGTTCTGGGCATCGCCGATCTCGGCGCCCAGCAGTCGGAGCCTTCCGCTCGACTTGATCCGCTCGACATCGTCCTCGGCCTGGACGATGTCGACCGTGTGCGGCTCGTTGCCCTCCAGTCCAAGCAGTACGGCCTTCGGGGTGCCGTGGCCGTGGCCGGTGGCACCGAGGGAGCCGTAGAGCTCGGCGTGGACCGTGGCGGTCTGGGCGAGTGCGCCGTCCTCCTTCAGGCGGACGACGAACATGCGTGCCGCGCGCATCGGGCCGACCGTGTGGGAGCTGGACGGGCCGATGCCGATCGAGAACAGGTCGAAGACCGAGATGGCCACGGTGACTCCTCAATACGGGGGTGATGCGAGGGGGCGGGCACCGAGCTCACCTCTCAGTGCGCACGCGGTGCCCCGTACAGCGCTGTTACTTGTTCAGTCCGGGGTACAGCGGGTGCTTGTCGGCCAGGGCCTTCACCCTGGCCTTGAGTGTCTCCGCGTCGGCCTCCGCGAAGGGAGAGGGGGCCTTCAGGGCTTCCGCGATGATGTCCGCGACCTCGGCGAAGTCCGCGGCCGTGAAGCCTCGGGTGGCCAGGGCGGGCGTGCCGATCCGGAGCCCCGAGGTGACCATCGGCGGGCGCGGGTCGTTCGGGACGGCGTTGCGGTTGAGTGTGATGCCGACCTCGTGGAGGCGGTCCTCGGCCTGCTGCCCGTCCAGCTCGGACTCGCGCAGGTCGACCAGGATCAGGTGCACGTCCGTACCGCCGGACAGCACGTTGACCCCGGCCTCACGGGCGTCGGCGGCCGTCAGCCGCTCGGCGAGGATCTTCGCTCCCTCGATCGTGCGGCGTTGGCGCTCCTTGAAGTCCTCCGAGGCGGCGACCTTGAAGGAGACCGCCTTGGCCGCGATCACGTGCTCCAGGGGGCCGCCCTGGAAGCCCGGGAAGACGGACGAGTTGAGCTTCTTGGCGAAGTCCTTCCTGGCCAGGATGATGCCGCCGCGCGGGCCGCCCAGCGTCTTGTGGGTGGTGGAGGTGACCACGTCCGCGTACTCGACCGGGTTGGGGTGCAGTCCGGCCGCTACCAGACCGGCGAAGTGCGCCATGTCGACCCACAGATACGCGTCGACCTCGTCGGCGATCCGGCGGAACTCCGCGAAGTCCAGCTGCCGCGGGTACGCCGACCAGCCGGCGATGATCACCTTCGGTCGGTGCTCCTTGGCCAGCCGCTCCAGCTCGGCCATGTCGACCAGACCGGTCTCGGAGTCCACGTGGTAGGCGACCACGTGGAACTGCTTGCCGGAGAAGTTCAGCCGCATCCCGTGGGTCAGGTGGCCGCCGTGGGCCAGGTCCAGGCCGAGGATGGTGTCACCGGGCTGGGCCAAGGCGAAGAGCGCGGCCTGGTTGGCGGAGGCGCCCGAGTGCGGCTGGACGTTGGCGTACTCGGCGCCGAACAGCTGCTTGATCCGGTCGATGGCGATCTGCTCGACCACGTCGACGTGCTCGCAGCCGCCGTAGTAGCGGCGGCCCGGGTAGCCCTCGGCGTACTTGTTGGTGAGGACCGAGCCCTGGGCCTCCATGACCGCGAGCGGTGCGAAGTTCTCGGAGGCGATCATCTCGAGAGTGGACTGCTGGCGGTTCAGCTCGGCGTCGACCGCGGCGGCGACCTCCGGGTCGAGCTCGTGCAGGGGCGTGTTCAGAACGGTCATCTGCGGCTTCCTGGGGTTGGGGCGCAGGGTGCGGCGTCGCCTTGGCGGGGGAGTGTCGGGCGGCGGCCACGACAGCGCGGTGAGCGCGCGGCGGAGCCGGTTGAAGAGCTTCTGCGTGAGCGCCTCGGTGCCGAGGTCATCCTTGGGGAAGTCCATGGACAACGGCGGGCGGCCGTAGGGGAGATGGGCCAGCAGGTGTCGTCGATGGCGCACACCGTTTCGTCGACATCGAACAGCGCGATGGGGGTGGGAACGCCGTCGGTCGCGCGGAGCGCCACGCGTGTCGCGCATGGCGCAACATGCTTCTACATATGCAACATGGTTTCTCCTCGGCTCCGAGGTTGTCAAGGGAAGTGCCGCACTGGCGTACCCGCGCGGCACCGGCGAACCTCGCGGAGTCTCGACGTGACGTGACGTGACGTGACGCGACGTGACGCGGGGACGGGATCCTCAGCGGAAGACCACGGTGTGCTGGCCGTTGAGCAGGATGCGGCTCTCGCTGTGCCACTGCACGGCCCGTGCCAGTGCCCGGGCCTCGACGTCCCGGCCCAGGGTGACCAGTTGGTCGGGATCGTGGGAGTGGTCCACGCGGACGACGTCCTGCTCGATGATGGGTCCCTCGTCCAGGTCGGGAGTGACGTAGTGGGCCGTGGCTCCGACCAGCTTGACTCCTCGTTGGTGGGCCTGGAGGTAGGGGCGGGCTCCCTTGAAGCTGGGGAGGAAGGAGTGGTGGATGTTGATGGCCCGGCCCTCGAGCCGCTTGCACAGGTCGTCCGAGAGGATCTGCATATAGCGGGCGAGGACCACGAGGTCGATCTCGAACCGCTCCACCAGCTCCAGCAGTTCCGCCTCCGCCTCCGCCTTGGAGTGCGGCGTGACGGGGATGTGGTGGAAGGGGATGCCCTGGCTGCGTGCGAGCGACTCGAAGTCCCGGTGGTTGGAGACGATCGCCGGGATCTCGATGTTGAGAGCGCCGGTGCTCTTGCGGAACAGCAGGTCGTTCAGACAGTGGCCGTACTTGGAGACCATGATCAGGGTGCGCGTGGGGGCGGCCGCGTCGTGCAGCCGCCAGTCGATCCGGTAGGCCTCGGCCACCGGGGCGAAATCGGCGCGCAGGTGCTCCAGTGATGTCTCCGGGTCGGCGACGTCGAAGTGCACGCGCATGAAGAAACGACCCTGCAGGCGGTCGTCGAACTGCTGGCTTTCCAGGATGTTCCCGGAGTGGGCGACAAGGAAGCCGCTGACGGCATGGACCAAGCCGGCCTGGTCGGGGCAGGAGAGGGTGAGGACGAACTCGCGGCCGGGGCGGGGGCGAGGTGGCACGGCATCCTCCAGCGGTGCGTAATAAGCAACAGTGCGAGTGATACGCAACATGGTGCAAGGGGGGAAAGGGTCCGGTCAAGGGTTCTGTCTTGACAGGGGGTCGCCAGGCGGGCTTCCTTTGTCATGTTGCGTTATGGGAAACTATCGGCGCAATGAGAAACATCCCCCGCGGCTGTGTCACCGCCGCCCGGGCAGCGACGCTTGGTGCGGCGTGGTCTGTGGAGCCCAGCGGCGGGTCGGCTTCCACCGATTCCCACACACCGCGGAGCGCGATCGATGACCCGCAAAGCACCTGCTGAGGATCCCGGCGACGCCCGACTGCGGGTGGGCCCACGGAAGGACTACGCCGCCGGAATTCCGGCGGTCACCTCCTCGCTGCGCCACGCGGGCACCCAGATGGGCGCGCGTCGTAGCCTGCTCACCCTGCTCCGGGTCAACCAGAAGGAGGGCTTCGACTGTCCGGGCTGCGCATGGCCCGAACCGGAACACCGGCATCGTGCGGAGTTCTGCGAGAACGGTGCCAAGGCCGTGGCGGAGGAGGCCACCCTGCGTCGGGTGACCCCGGAGTTCTTCGCCGAGCACGGATTGGAGGAGCTCGCCGGCCGCAGCGACTACTGGCTCGGACAGCAAGGGCGCCTCACCCATCCCATGTACCGCGCGGCGGGCAGTGAGCACTACCGCGCGATCTCGTGGGAGGACGCGTTCGCCGTTGTCGCCCGGGAGCTCGCCGCCCTGGACCACCCCGACCAGGCCGCCTTCTACACCTCCGGCCGGGCGAGCAACGAGGCCGCCTTCGTCTACCAGCTGTTCGTCCGGCTGCTGGGCACGAACAACCTGCCGGACTGCTCCAACATGTGCCACGAGTCGAGTGGTTCGGCCCTGGTCGAGACGATCGGCATCGGCAAGGGCAGCGTCAGCCTGGAGGACCTCTACGAGGCCGACCTGATCCTTGTCGTCGGCCAGAACCCCGGCACCAACCACCCGCGGATGCTTTCCGCGCTGGAGCGGGCCAAGCAGCGCGGCGCCCGTGTCATCGCGGTCAACCCGCTCCCCGAGGCCGGCCTGCTCCGGTTCAAGAACCCCCAGCGGCCGTCCGGCATGGTCGGCGGCGGCACACAGCTGGCCGACCTCTTCCTGCAGATCAGGCTGGGCGGCGACCAGGCGTTGTTCCAGGCCTTCAACCGGCTGCTGCTGGAAGCGGAGGACGACGCACCCGGCACTGTCCTCGACGCCTCCTTCATCACCTCGCACACGCACGGCTTCGAGGAGTTCACCGAGCTCGCCCGAAAGACCGCCTGGGAGGACGTACTGGAGGCCACGGGCCTGTCCGAGCAGGAGATCAAGGCCGCGTTCCGAGAGGTGCTCGCCGCCGAGAAGATCGTCGTGTGCTGGGCGATGGGACTCACCCAGCACCGCCATTCCGTCCCGACCATCCGGGAGGTCGTCAACTTCCTCCTTCTGCGCGGCAACATCGGCCGTCCCGGCGCCGGGCTGTGCCCGGTGCGCGGCCACTCCAACGTGCAGGGCGACAGGACGATGGGCATCCACGAGAAGCCGGGCGAGGACTTCCTCGACGCACTCGGCGCCGAATTCGGTTTCGAACCGCCACGTCACCATGGGCACGACGCGGTCGAGACCATCCGTGCCATGCGCGACGGCCGAGTGAAGGTCTTCGTGGGACTGGGCGGCAACTTCGTCGCCGCCGCCCCCGACACGGAGTTGACGGAGCGGGCGCTGCGCGGCTGCCGACTCACCGTGCAGATCTCCACCAAGCTCAACCGGTCACACGCGGTCACCGGAGAACAGGCACTCATCCTGCCCTGCCTGGGCCGCACCGAGGCCGATCTCCGGCCCTCGGGGCCCCAACCGGTGACGGTGGAGGACTCCATGGGCATGGTGCACCTCTCGCGAGGACGGCTCGCCCCCGCCTCCGATGACCTCCTCAGCGAGGTGGCGATCATCTGCAGGATGGCCCGGGCCGCCCTCGGGGCCCACGACCCCCAGGTGCCCTGGGAGGACTTCGAGGCCGACTACGACCGCATCCGCGACCGCATCGCACGTGTGATCCCCGGCTTCGAGGAATTCAACGACCGGGTGCGGCAACCGGGTGGCTTCGCACTGCCCCACCCGCCCCGCGACGAGCGCCGCTTCACCACCGCCACCGGCCGGGCCAACTTCACCGTGAACCCACTGGAGATCCTGCGCGTACCGGAAGGCCGGCTGCTGCTCCAGACGCTGCGTTCGCACGACCAGTACAACACGACCATCTACGGACTGGACGACCGCTATCGCGGCATACACCAGGGACGCCGGGTGCTGTTCGCGCACCGGGACGACCTCGACGCCCGCGGTCTGGCCGACGGCGACCTCGTCGACATCGTCAGTGAGTACGAGGACGGGGTGGAGCGGAGGGCGCCCGGCTTCCGCACGGTTGCCTTCCCGACGCCCCGCGGCTGCTGCGCGGCGTACTTCCCGGAGACCAACGTCCTGGTGCCCCTGGACTCCACGGCAGCCATCAGCAACACCCCCACCTCCAAGTCCATCGTGGTCCGGCTGGAACCGGCTGCCGGGATGCCCACGAGCCCATGAGTCCTTCTCGCGCCAGTCGATGGTCGTGGCCCATGCGGCTCCTCGACCGGGAGAGCGAGAGTGGTTCCCGCCCTAGTCCCGCTCGTCGTCGAGGTGGATGTCGACGATCGCGAGCGTGATGTTGTCGGGGCCGCCTGCCGCGATGGCGGCCTTCCACAGTTCGAACGCGGCCCGGCCGTCGTCGTACTCCCGCAGCAGGCCCTCGAGGACGTCGCTCTCCAGCGGGTCGGTCAGGCCGTCGGAGCAGATGAGATACCGGTCGCCGTGTACCAGGGGCGAGGTCGTCAGATGGGGGGTGACTTCGCGGTACCCCACGGAGCCGCCGAGCGATTGCGTCAGCAGGGAGGTGGTGCGCTGTCCGGGTGCGAGCGGCGGGTTGTCGTCCACGCTCACCTGGTGCAGCCCGTCCTGAGCGGAGGCGAGGACCCGGCTGTCGCCCACGTTGAACGACAGCAGCGATGCGGACAGCACGACCACGCCCGCGACGGTGGTGCCCATGGTGATGAGCTGGTCGCCACGGACGCCCCCCGCTTCGTACACCTCGCGGTTGCAGGTGTGCAGCGCATCGCGGACGGCGTCCTCGCTGCTCAGGACCGGTCCCGTCGTCGCGAGCCGGTGGGTGACCAGGGCGCTGGCGACCTCGCCGCCGGGATGCCCGCCCATGCCGTCGGCGACCGCGACGACGAGTGGTGTACCGAGCGGGAACACCAGTGTCTGCGGATTCTCGGTCACGGTGCAGGGCAAGGTCCACGGCCCGACGACAAGGCTGTCCTCGTTCCGGTCGCGGATCAGCCCCGGATGACTCAACGCGCTCACAGAGACGTACGACATCGAAGGCCACCGCCTTTCCCCGCCGACGCACCATGCCGTGCGCACGCCCTCATGTCGTGCGCTCCTTGCGCAGGAACCGGCGCAGCCGCTGCAACGGCCAGGTGTTGATCACGTCGTCCTTGGTGAGCCATCCACGTTGCGCCGTCCCGACCCCGTAGCGCAGATGCGCGAGGGTGACGGTGGAGTGGGCATCGGTGTCGATGGCGAACTTCACGCCGTACCGCTTGGCGCTCAGAATGTCCTCGTCGCACAGGTCCAGGCGGTCGGGCTGGGCGTTGACCTCCAGCGCGGTGCCGGTCCGCGCACACACGGCGAACACCTCGTCCCAGTCCGCGTCGATGCCCTGCCGTTTGCCGATCAGACGCGTGGTGGGGTGGCCGATGACGTTCACGTGGGGGTTCTCGCAGGCGCGCACCAGCCGCCGGGTCATCTCCTTCCGGCTCAGATTGAAGTGCGAGTGGACCGAGGCCACGCAGATGTCGAAGCCTTCGAGGAAGTCCTGGGGCCAGTCCACCTCCCCATCCGGATCGATGTTGAGTTCGGTGCCGTGCAGCAGCCGCATCCGGCGATGCTTTCCGTCCAGCTCCCGTACCCGCTCGCGCTGGGCCAGGATCTTCGCGTCGGTCATCTGCTGCATGTACAGGTTGGGGGCGTGGTCGGTGATGGCGTAGTACGCGTAACCGCGTGCGGCGGCCGCTCGCACCATCTCCTCGAGCGGGGCGAGGCCATCGGTGAGATCGGTATGGGTGTGCAGGTCACCGCGGATGTCCCGCTCGGTCACCAGGGCGGGCAGCTCTCCCTTGATTCCGGCCTCGATCTCCCCGCGGTCCTCGCGCAGCGTGGGCGGGATCCACGGCAGATCGAGCCTTGCGTACACCTCTTCCTCGGAGCGGGAGGCGATCTGCTGCCCGCTCTCCGCGTCGAACAAGCCGTACTCGGAGAGCTTGAGGCCCCGGCGGACGGCGATGGTGCGGGTGCGGATGTTGTGCGCCTTCGAACCGCTGAAGTACTGCAGGCCGGCGCCCCAGGAGTCGGGCGGTACCACCCGTAGGTCGACCTGGAGACCCTTGGTGGTGCGGATCGAGGTCTTCTTCCCGCCGTGCGCGATGACCTCGGCGGTCAGGGGCAGTCCGGTGAGCGCGGCCATGAACGGGGCCGACCGGTCCGCCGCGACGAGGACGTCGATGTCACCGATGGTCTCCTTCATACGGCGCAGCGAGCCGGCGTAGGCACAGCGCTCGCAGCCGCTCGTCCGGGAGAGCTCGGCCACGATGTCCTCGGCCGTGTCCATGGCGACGTTCAGCAGGATCCGATCGCCCGCCTGCTGCATCAGCGCGATGCCGTGCAGGATGTTCTCCTCGGTCTTCTCGCCGAAGCCCCGTAGATCGCGCAGTTTCTCGGCGTGGATGGCATCGGCCAGCTCATCGATCGAGGAGATGTGCAGATCCTGGTAGAGCGTCATCGCCTTCTTGGGGCCGAGCGTCGGAATCGTGATCAGCTCGCGCACTCCCGCGGGAATCCGCGACCGCGTCTCCTCCACCGCCGAGACCCTGCCGGTGCGGAAGTACTCGGTCACCTTCTCGGCGATCGATTTCCCCACGCCCGGAATGTCCCGCAAACCCTTGACGTCCAGGTGGGAGACATCGGAAGGGTAGCCGCCGATGGCACGTGCGGCCTTCTCGTAGGCGCGCGCCTTGATCGCATCGCCACGGGTGATCGCGATGAGGTCGGCGTACTCCTGAAGGAGCGCCTCGACCTCTTCGTTCGGCCGGGCCACAGTTGCCAGTCTAGGAACGGAGGTGCCCGATATGCCAGTTACGCGCGTTGCTCGGCCGCAGGGACGCTGAACTGGGGCGGTGGCCCCCGTCCTGCCTATCCTGGTTCTGGGCGGTCCGGCTCGCGGAGAGCGAGAAGGGAGCCGCGTGTGGCTGACCAGACCAGGGACACCGGGCAGCGGCTCGGCCCGGCAACGGGACAGGCAGTCGTCGGCACGACCGCGCAGACCGTGCGACAGGCCAGGGATGCCGTCGCACGAGAGGCGTGGGCCGACGCGTACAGAATCCTGAACGGCCTGGATCCGGCCCAGCTCGCCCCGGACGACTTCGCCGCGTTCGCCGATGCCGCGTGGTGGACGAGTCGCATCGAGGAGTCGATCGCCGCGCGGATGAGGGCGTACGCCGGTTATGCGGCGGCGGGCGCCGCCCGGAAGGCCGGATACTGCGCCTGGATGCTCTTCTACGAGCACCAGCTGGCCGGACGCACGGCGGCGGCCGCCGGCTGGCTGCGCCGGGCGCGACAGCACCTCCGCGACGAGCCCGAGTGCGCCGAACAGTGCTATCTCGCGTGGATGGACACGGAGGAGGCGCAGCAGCGGGGCGGGTTCGACGAGGCGATGGCTTCGGCCCGGCGCATGGCCGACATCGCCCGGCGATGCGGCAGCCCGGACCTCTACGCCATGAGCATCCAGGCACAGGCGGGCGTCCTGTTGGCTCAGGGACGGGTCGCCGAAGGACTTGAGCTTCTCGACGACGCGATGTGCTCAGCAATGGCGGGTGAGCTCAGCTCCTTCTTCACCGGGTGGATCTACTGCCTGGGCCTCCAGCGAAGCATGGCCTTCGCCGACCTGGAACGCGCCTCCGAATGGACCGACGTGGCCATGAGGTGGTGCGCTGCGATGCCGGCGGAGAACAACTTCCGGGGGCTGTGCCGGGTGCACCGGGTGGAGGTACTGGAACTACGCGGCAACTGGCCCCGGGCCATGACCGAGGCCGCTCGCACCTGCGAGGAACTGCTGCCCTACGAGGGACGGATGGCTGCCGAGGCCTTCTACGTGATGGGGGACATCCAGCGGCGGCGCGGCGACCTGGCCGCGGCCGAGGCGGCGTACGAACAAGCGCATGAACTCGGCCGTGACCCGCAGCCCGGCCTCGCCCTGCTGCGTCTGGCTCAAGGGAAGGCCGAGGCCTCGGTCGCCGCACTGCGGCTGGCCCTCGCGAGCGAGGAGGGCGGTGCGGGGGCGGACGGCGGGGCCGGTTGCCTCGGGCGCTGCCGCCTGCTCGCGGCCCAGGCCGAGATCTCGCTCGCCCTCGGTCGGCTCGACCAGGCCGGCACGGCGGTAGACGAGCTGGACGCTCTGGCCCGCGACTGGCAGCGGCGGCGCGCATCCGAGACGACCATGGTGCACGCGACTGCGGCGTCGGCGGGCGGTGCGGTGGCGTTCGCCGCCCGTGACCTCGACCGGGCGCTCCGCCTGCTGCACCGGGCCCTGGCGCTGTGGCTGGAACTGGCAGTCCCGTACGAGGCCGCCCAGGTCCGCATGACCCTGGCCGCCGCCGACCGTGCCGCGGGCGACGACGAGGGCGCCCGGATGGAGCTGCGGGCCGCGCGCGAGGCCTTCGGACGGCTGGGCGCGGCGCCGGACGCACGCCGGGCGGCAGCGCTCCTCGACAGCGCGCGTCACCGCCGGCCCGGCGGGCTCACCGAGCGCGAGATCCAGGTGCTGCGGCTGGTCGCCGCCGGCTGCACGAACCGGTCCATCGCCGCGGAACTGGTGATCAGCGAGCACACGGTCGCCCGGCATCTCAACAACATCTTCGCCAAGCTCGACGTGTCCTCACGGGCCGCGGCGACGGCGTACGCGTACACGCACGGCCTCGCGTGACCCGATGGACCCGTGCCGGATCGGGCATGGGCTGTTCTGCCCATGCCCGATCCGGCGCGGGTGGGCCGTTCGGGCGATGAGCGCGGCCCGCCCCCGCGCGTACACCGGTGGTGTAACCCGTTCCCCGACGCAGCGGAAAGCCGGTGGCGGTCATGACCACCTACACACCTGTCATGGACGAACAACTGCTGAAGCGGCTGCGTCGTGCCGTACGCGGCGACATCGTCGAACCCGGCGACCCGGACTACGACGAGGCCCGCAAGGTCTACAACGCCATGCACGACAAGCGGCCGACGGTCATCGTCCGGGCCACCGACGCGGGCGACGTCATCGCCACGGTCGACTTCGCCCGTGAGCAGCGGCTGCCGCTCGCGGTACGCGGTGGCAGCCACAGCGTCCCCGGATACGGGACCTGCGACGACGGTGTCGTACTCGACCTCGGGCGGATGCGCGGGATCCGTGTCGCCCCCGACGCGCGTACGGCATGGGTCGAGGGCGGCTGCACCTGGGCCGACGTCAACCACGCCACGTACACCTTCGGTCTGGCCACCACGGGAGGAATCGTCTCCACCACCGGCGTCGGCGGGCTGACCACCGGCGGAGGGATGGGGTACCTGGATCGCCGCTGCGGTCTGGCCTGCGACAACCTTGTCTCGGTGGACCTGGTGACGGCCGACGGCTCCTTCCTGACCTGTACGGAGGAGCAAAACGCCGACCTGATGTGGGCGGTGCGCGGTGGCGGCGGGAACTTCGGAGTCGTCACGTCCTTCGCGTACCGGCTGCATCCGGTGGCCGACATCCTGGGCGGGCCGACGTTCTACCCGCTCGACGGCGACGTGATCCGCCGCTACCGCGAGCTGATCGCCGACTCCGACGAGAAGCTCGGCGCCATACTCGTCGTCGGCCTCGGCCCGCCGCTCCCGTTCCTGCCCGAGCGCTGGCACGGGCGGCCGATCTGCGGAGTGGTCACGTGCTGGACCGGCCCCGAGGATCAGGACGACGAGATCCGAGCGCGTCTCGCCGGCCTGGGCCCGGTGGTGGGTCAGCACGTGGGGCGCATGCCCTATCCGCTGATCAACACCCTCTTCGACGAACTGGTGCCCGCGGGGCTCTACCACTACTGGAAGGGCACCTTCAGCCATGGGCTGCCGGACGGTGCCATCGACGCCTACGTGGACTACGGTGCCACGACCCCGTCCCTCCAGAGCGTGACCGTGGTGTTTCCCATCGACGGCGCCTGCCACAGGGTCGGCCCTGAAGACACCGCCTTCTCTTACCGGGACACCGATTTCTCGACCGCGCTCAGTCCCACCCTCACCACCCGCCAGGACTGCGAAGCCCAGAAGGACTGGGTACGCGGCTTCTTCTCGGCCCTCCAGCCGCACTCCGCACAGGGCGGCTACGTGAACTTCATGGACGGCGACGACCAGCACCGCGTGCGGGCCAACTACCGCGGAAACTACGCCCGTTTGCGGGACATCAAACGCCGCTACGACCCCGGGAACCTGTTCCGGCTCAACCACAACATCGCTCCATGAACGTCGTCGAGGGACGCCGACAGCTGCCGGGCGGCTGTGGACAACCGCCCGGCAGACAGCGGGGATCAGGCCCTCGACCGGTCGTTCACTCGCGCACCGCCCCCTTTGAGGCGTCGGCGATGAAGCTGCGGGCGAACAGGGAGAACACCAGCACCAGCGGCAGTACGGCGAGCAGTACGCCGGCCATCACCATGGCGTAGTCCTGTCGGCCGTGCGAGACATTGAGCTGGGAGAGGGCGACCTGCAAGGTCACCTTGTCGGGGTTGACCAGGGCCACGAGGGGCCAGACATAGTCGTTCCACGCGGTGACGAAGGTGTAGATCGCGAGGAAGGCGATTCCCGGCCGGACGACTGGCAACCCCACGTGCCAGTACTGCCGGAAGAAGCCGCAGCCGTCCATGCGGGCGGCGTCGAGGAGTTCATCGTGAATGGCGCCGATCATGTACTGGCGCATCCAGAAGATCCCGAAGGCATTCGCCGTCGCCGGGACGATGACGGCCTTGAGCGAGCCCAGCCAACCCAGTTCCGACATGATGAGGTACTGCGGGATGATCGCGAGCTGGAGCGGCAGCATGAAAATGCCGAGCAGCATCCCGAAGAGCACGCGTCTGCCGGGGAATTCGTATTTGGCAAAGGCAAATGCCGCCAGTGAGTCGAGGAACACCACGAGCAGCGTGGTACTCACCGCCACGATGACGGTGTTGAACATCGACCCGAAGAAGTCAATGCTGTTCAGCAAGCGATCGATGTTCTCGAACAGATGGGACCCGAAGGTGAGCTTCGGCGGGTACTTGGAGATGTCCTGCGACGTATTGGTCGCCATCACGATGGTCCAGTAGAACGGGAACATCGAGACGAGGACTCCGAGCATCAGGATCGCATGGACGAGAAGCCCTCTGGTTTTCACGGCCCGACGGCCGCCGGATGACTTCACACCTTCCTCCCTCGCTGGACGACTCGCCAGTTGATGATCACGAACAACAGGATGACCAGGAAGAAGGCCCACACGATCGCGGCCGCGTAACCGAAATTGTTGTTGTCGAAAGCCTGGTGGTAGAAGTACAGCAGCGTGGTCAGACCCGCTTGGCCGGGCCCGCCGGAATTCGGATTGTTGGCCGCGTTGCTGCCGAAGAGGACCTGGGGCTCGGTGAAGCTCTGCAGACCGTTGACGGTTGAGATGATCAGGGTGAACAGGATGATCGGGCGCATCATCGGAACCGTGATGGAGAAGAAGGTCCGGACCGGTCCCGCACCGTCGATCTTGGCGGCCTCGTAGACTTCCGTGGGGATCGCCTGCAGACCGGCCAGGTAAATGATCATGTTGTAGCCGGTCCACTGCCAGGTCATCAGCATCGCGATGACCGCTTTGATGGTCCACTCGTTGTTCAGCCACGGGACCTCCGGCAGGTTTATCGCCTGCAGAGCCGCGTTGACGACGCCGTAATGGTCGCTGAAAGCCGAGAAGAAGAAGATGGAGACGGCGACGACCGAGGTGACGTTCGGCACGAAGTAGGCGACGCGGTAGAAACCGGTCAGCCGGCGCGTGGAGTTCAGCATCGCGGCCAGCGCCAACGCCATGAACAGCATCGGGAACGTGGCCATCACCCAGATCACCAGGGTGTTCCGCAGCGCCAGCCAGAAGGTGGGGTCGTCGAGCAGGAAGCGGAACTGGTCGAACCCGACGAAGGTCTTTACACCGATGCCGTCCCAGCGCTGGAACGCCAGATACAGCGAATAGACCATCGGGAAGAAGAGGAAGGCCAGGAACAGCAGGAAGAACGGCGACACCGCCGCGTACTGAGGCCAGAAGGACAGAAGCCGCCGCAGCCCCCGGCGCCGTTCGGGCCGTCCGGTGTTCCGGTCGGTCCGGCCGTGCCTCCGGGGCACGTCGGACGCCGCGGCGGGTCCAGTCGTGGGGGGAGCCACCACGTCAGCTCACACCTTGCTGCTTGGCTATCTGCTTGGCCTGGCTGACGGCGTCCTTCCATGCGTCGTCCGGCTTCTTGCCCTTTGACTCGATGTTGGTCAGTTCGTTGTAGTAGGGCACGGCCACGGCCGCGTTCGTCGGAGCCTCGTAGAAGGCCGGCACCTTCTCGGCCGCCGGGCCGAAGACCTCGATCGTCTTCTGTCCACCGAAGAACGGGTCGCCGCCGGTCAGGGCGGGCAGCTTGTAGGCGGCCGGGCAGGCCGGGAAGAGGGCGGCGTCCGTGAAGCCACGGGCCTCGTTCTCCGGGCTGAGCAGCCACTTGATGACCTTGAAGGCGGCTTCCGGGTTCCGGCATTCCTTGGGCAGGGCCAGGAACGATCCGCCCTGGTTGGAAGGGCCGCCCGGCAACGGAGCGACCCGCCATTTGCCACTTGTCTTCGGTGCCATGTCCTTGATGTCGAGCGCCATCCACGCGGCGCCCAGCTGGGTGGCCACCGTGCCGTCGGCCACGGCGGCCTTCAGGCTCTCGTCGTTGATCTTCGCGTCGACGCCGAGTTCGTAGACGCGCGCGGCGAGGTCCCAGGCCTTGCGAATGTGGTCCTGATCGCCGATGAACTTGTTGTCCTCGTCGACCATGCGCTTGCCCTGCTGCCCCATGGCCATGTCGAAGACGGCCGTCATGTTGTTGATCAGGAACGACTTGGGGTACGCCTTCTGGATCTCGGCGCCGATCGCGAAGTAGTCCTCCCAGGTGGATATCTCCTCGGCCACCTTGGCGGGGTCCGTGGGCAGTCCGGCCTTGGCGAACATGTCCTCCCGGTAGAACATCGCGGTCGGGCCGATGTCGATGGGGAAGCCGATCTGCTTGCCGTCCTGGGTCTGTCCCTGCTTCAGCTTCCACTCGAGGTACTGGGAGGCGATCTTGTCGGCACCCAGGGTGTTGAGGTCGATGAACCGGTTGGCGTTGGGCAGGAAGGAGGCGATGTCCTCGCCCTTGATCCCGGTGATGTCCGGCACGAAGCTGCCGCCGTTCATCGTCGTGAGCAGCTTCTGCTTGAAGGTGCCACCGATGACCGAGGACTTCAGCGTCACGTCGGTGAAGTGCTTCTTGGCGTCTGCCACGACCTTGTCGCTGAGGCCACCGCCCCAGTACCACAAGGTGAGGTTCTTGCCGTTCTTCGTACCGCCGCTGTCCGAGCCGCCGCCGCACGCGGCGGTGACCCCGGCGCCCGCCGCGGCGAGCAGAGCCGTCTGGACGAACCGTCTACGGGACAGATCCACTTTCGCTCTCCTACGTGTTCGACGTGCTGCTTGTTCGACGTGCCTGTTCGACGTGATCGATGACCGCGGGCGTGTCGCCCGGGCACCGGCCGTGCGCGGGTAGGGCGGGGCGTCGGTGTCCGAGGGGAGGGACCACGGAGCGCCGACGGGGAAGGGCAGCATGCTGCCTTTTGCTCGGAAGTACCAGGAGCAGTGATTGCATCTGCTCGAAGTACGCAAGAGCTTGCACCCTATGCATAGGTCTGGCAAGACTTAATCGCTAGCCTGCGCGAGTTTGATTGAACTTGGAGGGTGGAGTGACTGGTATGCGCCCCGATCGTCGGCATGAGTTGATCTTGCGGGCGCTGCGTGCGGACGGCCCGACCGCCGTCGTCGCCCTCACCGAGAAGCTGGGCGTGAGTCAGGCGACGATACGCCGCGACCTCGCGCAACTGGAGGACGAGGGCCTCCTGAGACGGATCCACGGCGGCGCGATGCCGACCGAGGGCAGTGACGAACCCTTCACGCAGGTGTCGACCGTACGGGCGGCGGCCAAGGACGCCCTCGCGGACAAGTGCGCCGACCTGGTCAGGGACGGTGAGATTCTTCTGCTCGACATCGGCACCACGGCACACCGGCTGGCGCGGCGCCTGCGCGGGCGCTCCCTCACCGTGGTCACCAGCAATCTCGCCGTGTACGAGGAACTCGTGGACGACCCGGGTATCGAGCTGGTGATGCTGGGCGGAGCCGTCCGCCGGGACTACCGCTCCCTGGTCGGCTTCCTCACCGAGGACAACCTCCGGCAGATCCACGCCGACCGGCTGTTCCTGAGTACCAGCGGCATCCGCCCGGACGGGCAGGTCCTGGACACGACGTCCGTGGAAGTGCCGGTGAAACGCGCCATGATCGCCGCCAGTGACCAGGTGGTCCTGATGGCGGACGCCGGGAAGTTCCCCGGCACCGGTATGGCCCGGGTGTGCGGGCCCGACAGCCTCGACATGGTGGTGACCAACGCGCCCACGGACGAGACGACCCGTACCGCGCTGCGGGCGGCCGGAGCCGAGGTCATCGAGGTGTGAGAGAGGGCGAATGCCGGCGCTCCCGACGCGGCGCGCACCCCGCGGTGAGACACCGCTGGTCAAGGTCGATCGCATGCGTGCACGAAGTTGCAGAAAGTTGCCACTTTTTACACGTGTGACGACTATCTCCTTCGCATTACCTGCAGACTTTTGACGACTCCGACCGGCTGAGGCCATCCGCAAGGGCGCCGGATGCGGGACGCGGGCTGCCGGAGGCCTGCCGTCGTACGTCCGGACGCGCTCCGCATGCCGTGGTGATCACTCCGACGTTCAATGAGTGAGCCGCACGTGTCTGCCGAGGGAGCAGCCCATGCACGTAACCCGGTCCGCCGACGCAGTCGCCGGCCGGGCCACGCGCGGGAGGCTGCGCCGAATGGGGGAGTGGTGCGCCCGTCACTTCGTGATCGTCATCGTGGCCTGGCTGATCGTCCTGGCCGCGCTGGAAGTGCTGAACCGCAATTTCGGCGGTGACTACTCGGACAACTTCACGCTGTCCGGTACTCAGTCGCAGCAGGGCCTGGAGGTCCTCGAACGACACGATCCGGCGGCCGGCGGCTACAGCAGCCAGATCGTGCTCCGTGACACGGACAAGCCGCTGACGTCGTCGACCTCGCAGATGAACGAGACGATCACCGACCTGCAGAAGCTGGCGCACGTGCTGTCGGCGCAGAACCCCCTGACATCGACGCCATCGCAGCCGTCCTCGGGCCAGTCGCAGCAGCAGAACGTGGGTCCGCTGTCCGCCGACGGTAAAACCGGCTACATCACCGTCCGCTTCGACGTACAGCCGTCGACCCTGGGCGACTCGTATCTGGACGGCGTGGACAGCTCCGTGCAGCCGCTGCGGGCGGCCGGCGTCGACGTCGAGTACGGCGGTCCGCTCGGTGAACTCGCCAGGCCGAAGCCGGACGACCGGATCAGCGAGCTGATCGGCTTCGGGGTGGCGATCGTGGTCCTCCTCGTGGGCTTCGGCAGTGTGATCGCGGCGGGCATCCCCTTGCTGACCGCGTTGATCAGCGTGGTCGGAGGCCTGGC
The DNA here is from genome assembly GCF_005786655.1 of Streptomyces montanus. Classification (NCBI taxonomy): domain Bacteria; kingdom Bacillati; phylum Actinomycetota; class Actinomycetes; order Kitasatosporales; family Streptomycetaceae; genus Streptomyces; species Streptomyces montanus. The sequence goes on along the minus strand of NZ_VBZC01000014.1, from coordinate 116,645 downwards.
GTGCCTGGGGCTGCTGGCCGCGGCCTTCACCTTCGCCACGGTGTCACCGACGCTGGCCACCATGATCGGACTGGGCGTAGGTATCGACTACGCGCTGTTCCTGATCACGCGTCACCGGCAGAACCTCCTCGACGGTGCCGACCCGGTACGGGCGGCGGGGCGGGCCACCTCCACGAGTGGCCGAGCCGTGCTCGTCTCGGGCTGCACGGTGATCATCGCACTCGCCGGCCTGAGCGTCTCCGGAGTCAGTTTCATCGCCAAGCTGGGACTGGCCGCCGCCGTGACGGTCATCTCGGCCGTCGCCGGTGCTCTGACTCTTGTCCCCGCCCTGCTCGGGCTCATCGGCAGGCACATCGACCGCTACCACGTGCGCCGCCCCGTCGCGGAGACGGACGCGGCCGAGGGTGCACCCGCCCAGGGCACATGGCATCGCTACGCCCAGCGAGTGGAGCGGCGTCCGTGGTGGTTCCTGGCCGGTGGGGCCGCCGTGGTGTTCGTGCTCGCCATTCCGTTGTTCTCGATCCAACTCGGCCACATCGGCGACGGCGCGGACCCGGAGTCGTTCACGGACAGACGGGCCTACGACATCATGGCGGAGACCTTCGGCCCCGGATCCAACGGCCCGCTGACCGTCGTCATCGACCAGACCTCGGTGCCGTCCGACCAGCGCTCCGCCCTGGCGTCCCAGGCGCAGAAGGCACTCACCGACGTGCCCGGTGCGGCCACGACCACTGCGCTGACCCCCACCAAGGACGGAGACGTGCTGGTGGGCACGGTGTTCTCCCAAGAGTCCCCACAGAGCGCGGACACCACCGATCTGACGAACCGCCTGGTGGACGACACCCTGCCGCAGGCGGTGTCGGGCACCGACGCCAAGGGCTACGTCACCGGAACGACGGCCGCTCAGGTCGACTTCCGGGACATCGTCGCCGCCCGTCTCCCGCTGATCATCGGTGTCGTGGTCGCTCTGGCCTTCCTCATCATCCTGATGGTCTTCCGCGGTGTGCTGATCGCCGTCAAGGCGGCCGTCCTGAACGTCGTGTCGATCGCGGCCTCGTACGGTGTCGTCGTCGCCGTCTTCCAGTGGGGTTGGGGCGGGCCCGCGCTGGGGGTGAACGGGAAGGTGCCCATCGAGAGCTATGTACCGATGATGATGTTCGCCATCATCTTCGGGCTGAGCATGGACTACGAGATCTTCCTGCTGTCGCGGGTCCGTGAGGCCTGGCTGCGCACAGGAGACGCGAAGGCGAGCGTCGCGCATGCCCTGGAGATCACCGCGCGCGTGATCACTTGCGCCGCCCTGATCATGGTGAGCGTCTTCGCCGCGTTCATCGTCAGCGACAACATCGTGGTCAAGATGCTCGGACTGGGCCTGGCCGTGAGCGTGCTGATCGACGCGACAGTCGTGCGCCTCCTTCTGGTTCCGGCGGTGATGACACTGCTGGGACGACACGCCTGGTGGACGCCACACTGGCTCGACAAGATCATGCCGCACATCGACACGGAGGGGGAAAGGGAGGGGGAGGAGAGGCGAGCGACGGTGAGGTCTCCGGTCGGTGACTGAGGTTTTGGATCCCGCTCGGCGGCCTGGCGGAGACTGGTCACCCTTCCCACCTGAACAGCACGACGAGTCCGACGCGCCAGCCCCAGCTCAGGTCCGGCAGGAACTGGTCCACCACGAAGCCGCCGCCGATGAGGGCGAGGGCGGTGCGAAGCCAGGCCAGAAAGGTTCCGCTCGTTCGCCAACGAGAACCGGTAGTCGGGTGTCCCGCCCTCCTCCTGGATCTCCTCCGGCACGAACCGGCAACGCCCAGATCGCCCGCAGGCTGGGCGTCGGCCAACTCGCACGTGCTGCGCCGACGAGCCGGTGGCCCGGTCGGCGGGTCCGATCCGGCGTCTTCATGGCCGGCACCTGATGAACGCGGCGCAGCCTCCTGGAGTGCAGACCGCGGGGCAAGGTGCACCGACGCGGCTGGACCGGGTGACACTGTTCCCGTCACTCGCCCGACCGGGGCGTGCGGTGGCCCCGGGATGCACGGAGACCTGACGGAGACCCGATGGAACGACGCCAGCTGGAATATTTCATCGCGGTCGTCGAGCACGGCGGATTTACAGCCGCGGCCATTGCGCTCCATGTCGCCCAGCCCTCGCTGTCGCACGCGATCCGGTCCCTGGAACGCGAATTCGGCGGAAAACTGTTTCACCGTCTCCCGCACGGTGTCGCCCTCACCGCGGCCGGTGAGGCGCTGGTCCGGCCGGCCCAGCAGGTCCTGCGAGACCTGTCCACGGCCAGTTCCCTGGTCCGGGAGGTCCTGGGCCTCAGCGGCGGCAGACTCGACATCGTTTCGCAGACGACCCTTTCGGTCGACCCCTTGGCCGACATGCTGGGACGCTTCCATCGCGCGCATCCGAAGGTCTCCGTGCGCGTGGTCGACCCGGAGCGGGGACCTGCCGTGGCGCACATGGTCGCGGCCGGGCAGTGCGAACTCGGCCTGGTGGACGCCTCGGTGACCACGGGGGACCTGCGCGGGATCGACCTGCCGGAGCAGGAGATGCATGTCGTGCTGCCCGCTGACCACCCGCATCCGGCAGGCGACACGATCACCTCGAGTGAACTGGCCGCGCTGGACATGATCGTGACACCGCCGGGCACCGAGACCCGGGCGGCGGTGGACGACGTGTGCACCGCGCTGGGCGTCGCCCCGAGGATCGTGGTGGAGACCGCGCACCGCGCGATGATCGTGCCGCTGATTCTCTCCGGCGTCGGTGCCTCCTTGCTGCCCGCCTCCATGGCCCGGGACGCCGCGCTGCGTGGGGCGCGGATGCTGTCCAACCGCCCTCGGCTGGTGCGCCACGGCCGGCTGGTCTGGCGGTCGGGCCCGCTGTCGCCCGCCGCCCAGGCGTTCGTGGACCTGGCGTCCTCACCTGCCCGGGACTGACGCCCACTGCAGGTATAGAAGCTTTCTATTGCCTTCATTCAAAACCGGTTCACGACAATTCAAGGCGCCTTGTTGACCGGCTCGGCGACGACTGACACTTTGACTGCATCGCAGGCAGGGGGCATTCCGCGGCTGCTGAAGTCCAGCTGCATTATGCCGGTAATTCGGCCGACACGAGGGTGTGACATTTCCCGCCGGGCACCGAATCGGAGAAATACATGACTGAGTTCGACGCCGGACGGCACATACTTCCCCGGCCCGACACGCGTCGGCCGCTGAGCACCGCGATGGACGTCCACGACCAGGAGACCCCCTTCACCCCCATCGGCCCGGTCCCTCCGCCCGAGGGCGCACCGAACGTGGTGATCGTGCTCGTCGACGACCTCGGGTTCGGCACCTCCAGCGCCTTCGGCGGACCGTGCGAGATGCCGGCCGCGGAACGACTCGCAGACAACGGGCTGCGCTACACCCGCTTTCACGTGACGGCCCTGTGCTCGCCGACCCGGCAGGCACTGCTGACCGGGCGCAACCACCACTCGGTCGGCATGGGCGGCACCACCGAGATGACCACCGCGGCCCCCGGGTACAACGGGTTCCGGCCGCGCAGCGCGGCGACCATGGCGCAGATCCTGCAGGGTAACGGCTACAGCACGGCCGCCTTCGGCAAGTGGCACCAGACCCCGCCACGGGAGATCAGCGCGGTCGGGCCGTTCGACCGCTGGCCGACCGGGGAGGGGTTCGACACCTTCTACGGGTTCATGGGTGCCGAGATGAACCACTGGTATCCGCTGCTGTACCAGGGCACCACCCCCATCGAGCCGGACCGCCGGCCCGAGGACGGCTACCACCTGTCCGAGGACCTCGTCGACCGCGCCATCGACTGGGTGCGCACCCAGCGCACGCTGACTCCGGACCGGCCGTTCTTCACCTACCTGGCGCTGGGTGCCGCGCACGCGCCGCTGCACGTCGGCCGCGAATGGCAGGAGAAGTACCGCGGACGGTTCGACCACGGCTGGGACCGGCAGCGCGAACTGACCCTGGAGCGCCAGAAGGACTTCGGCGTCGTACCCCCCGAGACGGAACTCGCGCCCTGGGCCGAGGGCGTTCCCCACTGGGACGAACTCACCGACAACCAGCGTCAGTTGGCCGCCAGGTTCATGGAGACGTTCGCCGGGTTCACCGAACACGCCGACGTGCAGGTCGGCAGGTTCGTCGACGCGCTGGAGAGTCTCGGCGAGCTGGACAACACTCTCTTCATCTACATCCTGGGTGACAACGGCGCCTCGGGCGAGGGCGGCATCGAAGGGACGATCGTCGAGCACCGGCTGGGGCACGGCGTGGTGGACGACCCGGACGAGATGATCGACCACCTCGACGAGATCGGCGGCCCGCTGAGTTACCCGATCGCCCCGGCGGGATGGGCGCTGGCGCTGAACACTCCCTACCAGTGGACCAAGCAGGTGGCCTCGCACTTCGGCGGCACCCGGGACGGCATGATCTTGCACTGGCCGCGAGGGGTCCCCGAGCGCGGAGGGCTCCGTCACCAGTTCTCCCATGTGATCGACGTACTGCCGACGATCCTGGACTGCGTGGGAGTCCCGGCGCCGTTCAGCGTGGACGGCGTGACGCAGCAGCCCATCGAGGGGACGAGCATGCAGCGGACGCTCGCCGACCCCCAGGCGTCCGAACATCGCCGTACCCAGTACTTCGAGATGTGCGGCAACCGGGGCGTCTACCACGACGGCTGGATGGCGGTCACCCGGCACGGCATCCCCTGGGAGATGGTGCCGGACAAGGACCGGAGGTTCGCCGACGACGTCTGGGAGCTCTACGACGTGAACCACGACTGGAGCCAGGCGCACGACCTCGCCGCCGAACACCCCGAGAAGTTGCGCCAGTTGCAGGACCTGTTCCTGATCGAGGCAGCGAAGTACCAGGTCTTCCCCCTGGACGACCGGGTCACCGAGCGGGAGAACCCCGCCGTGGCCGGCCGCATCGATCTGGTCGGCGACCGGACGTCCATCACCTACCGCGCGGGAATGCGGAGGTTCACCGAGGAGACCACACTCAACGTCAAGAACCGCTCGCACAGCATCACGGCCGACGTCGACCTGCCGGAGACAGCGGCCAAGGGCGTGATCATCGCGCAGGGCGGCCGATTCGGCGGCTGGACCCTGTACCTCACCGAGGGCAAGCCGGCCTACGCCTACAACTACTTCGGCATGAGCCTGTACACCGTGCCCGGCGGCGAGCCCCTGGCACCGGGACGGCACGAGATCCGGCTCGAGTTCGACTACGACGGCGGAGGACTCGGCAAGGGCGGGACCGCCGTGCTCCTGGTGGACGGTGAGAAGCACGCGTCCGGACGGGTCGAGCGGACCATCCCGTACTACTTCTCCTTCGACGAGACACTCGACGTCGGGGTGGACCTGAGTACACCGGTGACCGACGACTATCCCGTCCTCGACAACGAGTTCACCGGGACGATTCATACGGTGCGCATCGACCTGGACGCCCAGAGCACCGAATCGTCCGAGTTCGACGGCGGACGGCACCGACGAGTCATGGGGGCCCAGTGAGCTGCTGCACGCCGTCAGGCGGCCGGGCCGCGGACAGGGCGGCGCTCCGACCGTCCGCCGTCCGCCGGGCAACGCTCGAGGGCATGGTGGCCGTCCCCGCCGGCGAGTTCCTCATGGGCAGCGAGGACGCGCTCGCCTACCCGGCCGACGGGGAAGGCCCGGTGCGGACGGCGTACGTCGACGCGTTCTGGTTGGACGCCTGCACGGTGTCCAACGCACAGTTCGCGCGCTTCGTCGCCGATACCGGGTACCGCACCTCCGCCGAGCGGATCGGCTGGTCGTTCGTCTTCGCCGGGTTGCTCCCGGACGACTTCCCGCCGACCCGGGGCGTGGTGGGCGCGCCCTGGTGGCGACAGGTGGAGGGCGCCGATTGGCGCCATCCCGACGGACCGCACTCCACCTGGGAGGACCGAGCGGATCATCCAGTCGTCCATGTCGACTGGGACGACGCCGGCGCCTACTGCGCCTGGGCCGGCAAACGCCTGCCCACCGAGGCGGAATGGGAACGCGCCGCCCGAGGGGGACTGCACGCGAAGGTGTTCCCCTGGGGCGACGAGTTCGAGCCGGGAGGCCGTCCCCGGATGAACGTGTGGCAGGGGGACTTCCCCCACCGGCACCCGACAGCCGACGGCTGGTACGGCACGTGTCCGGTCGACGCCTTCGAGCCCAACGGCTTCGGCCTGCACAATGCCACCGGCAACGTCTGGGAATGGTGCGAGGACCGCTTCTCCCCCTCGCACGACGAACAACAGCGCGTCGCCAAGGGCGGCTCCTACCTGTGTCACGCGTCCTACTGCCGCCGCTACCGGGTCGCCGCGCGGCAGGGCCTCTTCCCGGACTCCGCAACCGGCAACGTGGGGTTCCGGTGCGCTCTGGACATGACGTGACCCCTTTCGACTCCATCACTCGTACAACGGCGCGATGCGCCCGGCGCACAAGGAGCATGACCATGGCAAAGCGAGCAAGACGGTGGCGTCCCTGCGCGGCGGGGATGGCCGTACTCGGTCTCACCTTGACCGCCTGCGGTGGGGCGAAGGTCGGCGACGACTCCGCCGCGGCGGACGGCAGTTCGGGCAAGTGCGGCACCTTCAACCTCGCGGTCAACCCATGGGTGGGCTACGAGGCCGATGCGGCGGTCATCGCGTACGTCGCGGAGAAGGAACTCGGTTGCAAGGTCGTCAAGAAGGACCTGAAGGCGGAGATCGGCTGGCAGGGGTTCGACACGGGCGAGGTCGACGCCATCCTGGAGAACTGGGGCCACGACGACCTGAAAAAGAAATACATCACCGAGCAGAAGACCGCCGTCAACCTCGGCCCGACCGGCAACAAGGGAATCATCGGCTGGTACATCCCCCCGTGGATGGCGAAGAAGTATCCGGACATCACCAACTGGAAGAATCTCAACAAGTACGCCTCGAACTTCAAGACCTCCGAGTCGGGCAGCAAGGGCCAGCTCCTCGACGGCGACCCGTCGTACCAGACCAACGACGCGTCCCTGGTGAAGAACCTGAAACTGAACTTCAAGGTGGTGTACGCGGGCAGCGAGACCGCGCTGATCCAAGCCTTCCGGGACGCCGAGAAGAACAAGAAGTGGGTGATCGGCTACTTCTACGAACCACAATGGTTCTTCTCGGAGGTGCCGCTGGTCCACGTCGAGCTGCCCAAGCACACGGAGGGCTGCAACGCGGACCCGGCGAAGGTCGCCTGCGACTATCCGGTGTTCGACCTCGACAAGATCGTCAGCACCCGGTTCGCGAAATCCGGCAGCCCGGCGTACGACCTGGTGAAGAACTTTACGTGGACCAACGAAGACCAGAACGCCGTCGCCAAGTACATCGCGCTCGACAAGATGACACCGGAAAAGGCGGCGAAGAAGTGGGTCGAGGCGAACCCCGACAAGGTCAAGGCCTGGCTCGGATAGTACCGGTCGACAGTCGTCCAGGACACTTACCGAATCACCCGTGGGGTCTCTATGCAGTGCGGCGTAGATACCCCAGGGGTGACTCGACCGTGAGATCGCCGACCCGGCGCCGAGGCCACAGTCCGAGGGCGAAGCGCCACGCGGACTTACGCGCGGCGGCCGCTCTCGCACCACTGGGAAGGTCGACGCCACGCCCTGTCGCCTTCACTGTTGACACGTTGTCAGCCCATTAACGTGCGGTCATGGCACTTGGCTTGCTGCTCGCACTGTGCGCCTCCGTCTGCATGGGAACGGCGACCGTATTTCAGGCGCTCGGCGCGCGAGCGGTGACCGCCGGAGGGCCGGGAGCGGCGGTGCGGGCCACGTGGCAGTGGCCGTTCCTCGTCGGGATCGGGCTCGACACACTGGGCTTCGGTGCCGAACTGCTCTCTTTGCGCTCGGTCCCGCTCTTCCTGGTCGAAGCGGCGGTCGCCGGATCCCTGGCGGTCACGGCGGTCGTCGCGGCGGGCGTGTTGCACATCCGGCTGCGGCAGGTGGAGTGGGGGGCCGTGGGCGGGGTGTGCTGCGGGCTCGTGCTGATGGCGATCGCGGCGGGCCGGGAGGCGAGTGGGGACGGCGACGACACGATGCGGCTGGCGGTGCTGACAGGCTCGGTCGGGCTCGCGCTGGTGGGCTGGGCGGTGAGTGCCCGCGCCGACGGCGTGCGCCACCGCGCCGCCGTGCTGGGCGGCATGGCGGGGGCCAGCTTCGGCCTGGTGGCCATCGCGGCACGGTTGCTGCCTGGATTCACCGTGCCGGGAATCCTCATCGAACCCGCGGCGTACGCCGTGGTCATCTCCGGGATCTCCGGCTACCTGCTGCTGATCGACGCCCTCCAGTCCGGCTCGGTCACCGGCGCCACGGCGGCGATGGTCATCGGCCAGACCGTCTGGCCCGCGGTGTTCGGCATCGTCTGGCTGGGCGACTCGACCCGTCACGGGCTGGCACCGCTCGCGGCGGCCGGGTTCGCGATCTCGATCACCGGCGCGCTCGCGCTGGCCCGCTTCGGCGAGGCCGAACAGGCCGCCACGTAGCCGCCGCCCGCGCGGGCATCGTGCAGAGCGAGCACCGTGGTGCGCGGAACGTGCAGCGCACCTGTCACCCGAACTCGGTGCGATGGCCCTAAACGGCCCCTTTGCCCGCGGTGGCGTCGCTCACTGTGTTGGGCTGGCGGCGGACGGCGCCGACCACATCGCCGATCAGCCGGGCGAAGTCGGGCCACGACGTGCGGCCACCGCATCGAAGAGGGTCCAGCCGTCCATCTCTGCGCTCGCGGGATGGTCGGGACGCCACCCGTGGGCCAGAGCCGCGTCGAGCAGGGCCCTGGCGGTGCCCGGCTCGTGCAGGTTCAGAGTTGTTCCGAGCGCGGTACCGACTGCCCCGGAAGGCATGAGACACCCATCCGGGACCAATCTGCCGTGGCCTGCCCGGAAGACGATGCGGAGCCGTCCGCGCGCTTTGAACAGGCGCAGGACGAGGGTTTCGCAGCAGTCCTCATACCGGCCGTCGCCCAGCGCGCGATGGGTGTGGCTCAACGACCACAGGAAGGTCTCCCCGTCGACCACGAGACGCCGCGCCTTGGTTCCGCTGCGAGCCATTCGCCGATGGTAGCCGCAGCCGCAGCCGCAGCCGCAGCCGCAGCCGCAGCCGCAGGAGCAGACGCAGCCGCCGCCGCAGTCACCTGACGGCCGGTCACAGCCGGACCACGATCAGGGCGATGTCGTCGCGGGCGCCGCCGCTGACGCCGAGGCGGGCCAACAGGGTGTCGGCCAGTTGGTCGGAGCTGAGGCAGGCATGCCGGGAGAGCGCGTCGATGAGCCGGTAGAGGCCGGCGTCGATGTCCTCGCCGCGGCGTTCGATGAGGCCGTCGGTGTAGAGCACGAGGGTGTCGCCGGGGGTGTAGGGCAGGTCGGCCTGGGGGCGGGGGACGTGGCGGAGGCGGGCACCCAGCGGAGGATCGGTGGCCTGGTCGAGCAGATGGCAGGTGCCGTCCTGCCGGACCAGGACAGGGGGTGGGTGTCCGGCGCTGCTGTAGATGATGCGGTGAGCGTCGGTGTCGATGACGGCTTGGACCGCGGTGGTGGCCAGCGCACCTTCCACGGAACGCGAGTACAGGCCCAGGACCTCCAGGGCCTTGGCGGGGCCTTCGACGGCCCGGACGGCGGCGGACAGCGCGCTGCGGAGCATGCCCATGACGGCGGCGGCCTCCAGGCCATGACCGACGACGTCGCCGACCGCGACGGCGAATCCGCCGTCGGGCAGGTCGGCCACGTCGTACCAGTCGCCGCACACGTTCAGCGACCCGGCGGCGGGCAGGTAGCGCACCGCGGTGTCCCGGTGCCGGGCCAGATCGGGTGAGTGGAGCATCGCCTCCTGCAAGGTGACAGCGACCTGGCGGTCTCGGTCATGAGCCTGGCGCAGTTCCTCGTTCAGCCGCTGGAGCTCGCTCGCCCGCGCGTACAGTTCGGCCTCCAGCGCCTCCCGGTTGCTGAGCCACCCACCGTCCTTGGCTCGCGCCGGATGGGAGAGGACGAAGGCGGTCACGTCCTCCACCCGGTGGATGATCCATGTCACCTGCCCGTCCGGCCCGAGCACGGGGGTGTTGATGGGGGACCACCACCGCTCCTCGAAGACACCGGGACGGTCACCGACGGGAATGTCGTACTTCTGCATGGCCATCGTGTCCGGCTCCTTGGAGCGCAGGACCCGGTGCAGAGAAGCGTTCAGGTTGCGCACCCCGTCGGCCCCGGGGTCCGCCGGATTGTCGGGGAAGGCGTCGAAGAGGTACTGCCCGAGCAGATCATCCCGAGTGCGGGCGGTCGCCCGGCAGTACGCCGCGTTGACGCCGACGATCACCAGGTCGGGGCCCAGCACCAGATAGGGGCTGGGGGTGGCGGCGAACAGCGCCTCGTAGTCGATCTGCGGTGCCGTCACACGTCTCCGATCCCGTCCCCGCTTTCGGCGACGTCCCTCGGCTGTTCGTCAGAGCCCCGGCGTCTCCCTAACGCATCCCGCGTCACCAGACACACCCGACGTCCAGAATCTCCACTACGTCACCGCGGACGGTGTACACGAGCCAGCAGGAGTCACTGAAGGCCGCGGCCAGGGTCGGAGCCTGTGGCTTCGGGATCTCGGACACCGCGTCGATGAGCAAGATGATCTCTTGGTGCGCATCGCCCGGCACGTCGAACAGCACATCGGCAGCCCGCTTCACCATTTCTACCCGCATTGCGCACCCCCGGGTCCGCAGGAGCAACACGGCGCCGCGGAGCCCTGAGCTCCGCCTGGGCCTGTGCAGCACTACTGCCTGTGCAGCACTACTGCCAGGGTCCCTCGACCTGTCCGGACACGCACCTTCCGCGCCGGCGCGGGGACAGCGGCGATCACAGGGACTTTCCCGTCGGCGTACCTTCCCGTGCCGAGCCGGTGCGGGTGGTACCGACGCGCCGTCGCCATGATCGGTCCCCGCCGGCCGCGGGGCGGCGCCCGCGGGTGTATCGCCACGCCGACAGGAACAGCAGCAGGACTGCGGCGCTCGCGCTCGCGGCCGTCGCCACGCGCAGACCAGGGGGTCGGAAAACGCAGTGGAGTTCGTGCTCGGACGCGTCCGGCAGGGGGACCGCCAGCAGCCCCAAGCGGCTGCGCGGGGCACGCATCGGGCCGCCGTCCACCGCGCACCGCCAGCCCGGCGTACGCGCGGTGGCGACGACGGCCGTGCCCGACGAACCGGCAGGGAGCGTGGCCCGCACGCTGTGGCCACCCGCCGCGACGTGCGTGGCGCCCCGGGCCCGCAGCTCCGAGATCCCGCGCCGCAGCTTGCCGGGATCCAGACAGCCCAGTGGCGAGTGCGGCAGCTCGGTGTCCTTGAAGACCTTTCCGACAGTGACGGTCACGTGGCCGTCCGCCGGGACGGTGCCCAGCGGCTTGGTGGCCGTCGCCTTCTCCGGATAGTCGCCCCACAGCCGTACGGACTTCCCACCGGGCCCCGAGAGCAGGGCATCGGTCCACGGCCCGTCGACGTAGAGACGGCTGCCGGGGCGGCACCGCGCGGTGATGCGGTACGGGCCGCCTGCGGCGGTCAGCCGGTACGGGCCCCCTGCGCGCAGCCGGGGCGGGCCGTCGGCAGCCGCGCCGTCCGGACCGGCGAAGGTGATCCGCGGCAGCTCGTACACCTCCTGCCCCAAGACGGCCTGCTGGTGGAGGAACGTGGAGGCACCGGCCGGTGGGCGGGGCGTGTCGCGCGGCTGGACGGTCACCAGCGGTGGCGCGGGGAAGCGTTCGACACGCACCTGCCCCGGGCCGTCGGCGTGCCGGATCCTGGCGCCGACGGAGAAGATCGCGTCGGCGACGGGGTTGTCCTGGGGGATCAGGTGGCGGCCGTGCATGGTCCAGGAGTAGCCGAGGCGCTGCATGAGCCGTGCGGTCTGCCGCGGCAGGTAACTGCTGTAGTAGGAGGGGCCCTCGCTGTCGAGGAGTTGCGGGTCGTTGTTGACGATCTCGGCCGGCCCTGTGTCGGTGCGATGGGCGGGCCAGCCGTCGACGCGGGCGACGGCCTCGTATACGGCGTCGTGCCGAGCGCCCCAGGTGGGCTTGGGGGCGTAGAAGGCCAGTTTGTCGCGCTGTTCATCGACGGCGACGGCACTGGCCGCGGACTCGGCGAGTACGACCGCGGTGAGCGCGGCTGCGGTCAGCGGCCGCGGCAGCGGGCCGCCGCGCTCGCGGGCGAGCAGCAGCAGGAGCGCGAGGGTGAGGCCGCCCGAGCCAAGGACCACGAGCCAGGTGAGGGGACTCACGCCGTTCTCGTCCCGTACGGAGGCGGCGGCGATGACACAGGTGACCGCACCGGCGGTGAGCAGCGGCCCGGGCCGAGGCCGGTGGGCCAGGCAGAGCCAGGCGACGGACACCAGCAGACCGGTGAGGACGAGCGTCGCGCGGTACGGACTGCCGTTGGGCTGGGTGAGGCCGTACCAGACCTTGACCGTGGGCAGCCAGCAGAACGAGGCGGCGACGGCGAGCAGCGCCACGCACCACGCGGTCCGCGTCCGAGCGCGGATGTGCCTGCTGAGAGGGAAGGCGAGCACCAGCAGCAGCGCGAGCATGCCCACGAAGAACCGGGGCACACTGCTGAAGGCCCGCTGTGCGGGCAGCAGCTGCAACAGATACTCCAGCGGCGACGGAGGGTTGTAGGGCAGGACGGGCATCGACTGGGCGTTGGCGGCGGCCAGATACGAGGGCCAGATCACGGGCGCGGCGAGCGCCGTACCGAGCGTGAAGGCAAGGGCCGCGCGACCGGCGAACCGCATCGACACCGTCCGGCTCCACTCGTGCGTGGCCCAGAGCACGACGCCGACGACGGCCGTCCCGGCGACGGCCATCAGCGAGGTGTAGACATTGCCGGCCCAGGCCAGTCCCACCATCGGAGCCGCCCACAGCCAGCCACGCTCCCGGGTGCAGCGGTCGAGGGCCAGCAGCATCAGCGGGAATGCCGTCAGACCCCACAGCCACATCGGGTCGAAGGCGCCGTCGTTGAGCGTCCAGCCGGACAGTCCGTACGCGGCACCCAGCAGGCCCGCCTGCCACCAGGGGCCGGGCCGTAGCCGTCGCAGCCACAGCACCATGACCGCCGAGCCCAGCCCGATGCTCAGGCATGCGCCCGTGTAGACGGCCAGGTCGACCAGCCGCCGCGGGAAGGCCGCGACGAGCAGCGAGAACGGGTTGCCGAGAAAACTGACGAACTCCGCCCAGTACGGCACCCCGAAGGCGCTGTTCCAGTTGAAGAAGAGATCGCCGGACGACGTGCCGTGCAGCAGGTCCCACAGGTGGGCGTGAAAGGGCACGAACTGGTTGCCGAGGTCGTTCACGGCGCGCGAGCGCTCCCCGAAGGGGTACGTGCCGCGCACCACGCCCGACATCAGGAAGGCCGCCATGGCGACCGTCGCCCCCAGGCCCGCGCCGAGCCCATGTCCGGCTCCCGCTCTCCTCACGGTCTGCCTGCCGGCACCAGGATGCGGCGGGCGACCAGGAAGGTGACGGGGATCGCGCCGATGGCGGCGATCAGCGGGGCGATGCGCGGATCCATGCCGAGGACGGACACCATCGCGTACACCCCGGCCGTGGTCAGGAGAAGGTTCGTGGCGTTCGTCAGCGGGAACAGCAGGAACTTCTGCCAGCTCGGGCTGGTGCGGTAGGTGAAGCGTACGTTCATGAAGAAGGAGCCGATCATGCTCAGCAGGGTCGCCAGGATGTGCCCGGCCAGATACGGCACCCACAGGCACAGCAGCCGGTAGATGACGTAGTACGTCGCGGTGTTGACGGCCCCGACGAGCGCGAAGCGCACGATCTGTCCCTTCACGAGGAGCGCGTCCGCAGCGCGGACGGACGGGCGACGTCCGAGGGGTCTCCGGGCGTGCGCTCGCTCACCAGGTAGTGCGGCCGCTGCTTGCACTCGTTGTAGACCCTGCCGACGTACTCGCCGATCAGGCCGAGCAGCACCATCTGCATCCCGCCGAAGCCGGTGATCGCGACGACGAGGGTGACGTACCCGGGTGCGGTGACCCCGCCGATGAGCACGGCCCCGACCGTCCAGGCGGCGTAGGCGAGTGCCAGGCCGGCGAGCACGAGCCCGACGTGGATGGCCAGTCGCAGCGGGCGGGTGTTGAAGGACACCACACCGTCCACCGCGTAGTTGAGGAGCTTGCGGTAGTTCCACTTGCTGTTGCCGCCTGCGCGCGGTGTGTCCGTGTAGTCGAAGAAGACGGTGCTGAAGCCGATCCAGGAGAACAGGCCTTTGGAGAAGCGGTTGCGCTCACCCAGGTCCAGAAGCGCATCCACGGCGCGGCGCGACAGCAGGCGGAAGTCGCCGGCGCCGTCGATCAACTCGACGTCGGCCCAGTGGTTGACGAGCCGGTAGTAGCCGCGGCTCAAGAGGGTCCGCAGCGGGCCGTCATGTTCCCGGGAGCGGCGAGCGACGACTTGGTCGAAGCCTTCGCGCTGGAGGTCGAGCATTCGGCGGAGCAAGCGGGGCGGGTGCTGGAGGTCGGAGTCCATGATGGCGATGTGGTCTCCGGTGCACTCGCGCAGCCCCGCCAGCAGGCCGGCCTCCTTGCCGAAGTTCCGTGAGAGGGACAGATAGCGGACATGGCGGTCGCGGAAGGCGAAGGCGCGCAGCAACGACAGCGTGCCGTCGGTGGAGCCGTCGTCGACGAATACCACCTCGTACGGCTCCCGGAGTTCGTCGAGCTGCGCGTGGAGTTCGTCGTTGAAGGCCTCAAGGACCTGTTCCTCGTTGAAACAGGGCACCACCACTGACAACACTCCGCGCTCCTCCGCCGCCGCAGCCGTCCCCATCGCGCACTGTACGTGATGTCATAGTTTGCTCTGGTATTAGCGAGCTCCGAACGGTCGAATAACCGGCTCCGGGCGGGCCGACAACGGGAAGGTGATCCGGGCGTGGAGATCACCCTGGTGCTGCTGATCATCCTTGTGGGATTGGTGTTCGACTTCACCAATGGTTTCCACGACGCGGCGAACGCCATCGCCACGTCCATCTCCACGCGTGCCCTCACCCCGCGCATCGCACTGGCGATGGCCGCGGTGATGAACTTCGCCGGTGCCTTCCTGGGCACCGAGGTGGCCAAGACCGTCGGCAGCGGCATCATCGGCGCCCCGCAAGGGAGCTCCGGACTGACGCTGGTGCTGTGCGCGCTGGTCGGCGCGATCGCCTGGAACGTCTTCACCTGGTGGAAGGGGCTGCCCACCTCGTCCTCCCAAGCCCTGATCGGGGCCCTGGTCGGTGCCGCCTTGGCCGCGTCCGGCACCGTGTACTGGAGCGGAGTGGTCGACAAGGTCATCCTGCCGATGATCCTGTCGCCACTGGTCGGTGTCGCCCTGGGCTACACCCTGCACCTGGTGATCCTGTGGGCCTTCCGAAAGGCCTCGCCCCGCCGCACCACCCGCCGTTTCCGGATGGCCCAGACCGTCTCCGCCTCGGCCATGGCCCTGGGGCACGGACTGCAGGACGCCCAGAAGACCATGGGCGTGATCGTCCTCGCACTCGTGACCGCGGGCTGGCAGGACGACTTCAGCGTGCCGTTGTGGGTGATCGCTGCGGTGGCGGCCGCCATGGCAGCCGGCACCTACAGCGGCGGACGCCGGATCATCACCACCCTCGGGCGGCGCATCACCCACCTGGACCCGCCGCGCGGCTTCGCCGCCGAAACCTCGGCCGCCACGGTCCTCTACATCACCGCCTTCGTACTGAAGGCGCCTATCTCCACCACCCAGACGATCACCGCCGCCATCCTGGGCGCCGGCGCCACGCGGCGTGCTTCCGCCGTTCGCTGGGGAGTCGCCCGCACCATCGTCGCCGCCTGGATCCTCACCTTCCCCGGAGCCGGACTGCCCGCCGCGGCGCTCT
This sequence comes from Streptomyces montanus, assembly GCF_005786655.1. Classification (NCBI taxonomy): domain Bacteria; kingdom Bacillati; phylum Actinomycetota; class Actinomycetes; order Kitasatosporales; family Streptomycetaceae; genus Streptomyces; species Streptomyces montanus. The sequence continues at coordinate 100,751 of NZ_VBZC01000014.1, read as the reverse complement.
ATCTGCTCATTCACGCCCTCACCGGGCTGTGACCCCTCCCGGAGGCCCGCCATGCCCACCCCCTGGCCACCCCCCGCTCCGCCACCGGACGACCTGCCGGGTCCCGGCCGATTCACCCACCTTCACCCGGACAGCGGAGCCTGCCTGATGGAAACGGCCTCGCTCCTGGCCACGGGCCGCTTCACGGACAGCCCACCCGGCACACATCCGGTACTCGCGGCACTGGCCCGGGTAATCAACGACAGCGTCAACGACGCCGCCCGCGCCACACTCCGGCCGCTGGCCGCGGACCTCGCCCACGCCTACCCACCCGGCCGCACCTACGGGCCCTGGCTCATCGCTGGACTCCTGGACGTGGCCCAGCGGGCACGACCCCGGTCGAGGCGACTGCGCCGCAGACGCGCGGCGTGCCGTCGGCGTATCGCCCGAATCACCCGCTCCCGAGTCCCCGCCCCGCTCGTCCGCGCGGCGGACGCCCTGTGGTGGCGCGGCCCCGGGCACCACCATCTTGAACACGCGCTCCGAGTCCTGGTCGCGCTCCCGGACGCCGACGAGCGGCTGGTCCTGCTTCTCACCGACGCCGTGGCACACGCTGTGGCCGCCACTCGGTCCCCATCGTCCGAGCCCGCCCTCCCACTGACTCGGTGAGGGCCGCATCCCACAGCGCATCATCAGCCCATGGCGGGACCTGGACCGACCAGGCCAGCGCTGCCGCGTAGTCGTTGACGGGGATGCCGGCAAACAAGTCGACAGCCGTGTCGCAATGACAGGTCCGGCGACTCCACAGTCATCCGGCGTGCTGGTCGCCCCGGCGCATCCGAGCGGCGGCGGCAGCGCGAACGCGCCGCGTTCTGCCCTCGCGGGCGAGGAGGGCGAGTGCGTCGGGTGAGGTGACGATCTCGGTGGCCTTGCGCTGGAGCCAGTCGGACGCGGTGGTGATTTCTTCGGCGGTCCATGGTTCGCCCAGGGCGACCGATCTCAGCAGGGCCCATGCGCGCAGGCGCCGCTGGAGGAACTCTCGCTCACCGATCACAGCGGCCAAGTCCCGCTCCCAATTGGCGAATTGAGGATCAGACAGCAACTGGGCTGCCCGCCGGTCCACATGCCGGACCACCGCGGATTGAGCCATGGTCGCGTCCGGGTCACGTAAGACCTCCGCCACCAGGCTCCCCTCATCCTCCGCAGCCACCGCGGCCAGGTCCTGCAGGTAGCGGGTAAAACGCTGATGCTCGTCTCCGTCAGACTGTCCACTGGCGGCGCGCCGACCGGTCATGCGGCGGTTCCTTCCGGGAGTTCGACCAGCTGACCGGGCGCCGGCGTGCCTGCGCGTCCGCGTGCCTGCGCGCATGAAGCAGCCGCTTGACGGCCTCAGGGTACAAGCACTCAACAGGAGACCCCGGCCGGGAGGCGCGCGGCAGTCTCCATCGCCCGGGCGTTACGGGCCGGGATCCCCGACGGCGCCCAAGTCGAGCTGATCTCCTCGGATCTGCAGCGTGCCCGGCAGACGGCCGATGAGGCGGCCGAACTGTTCCGTGTGAAGCCGATCCTGGATCGCAGACCGCGGGAGAAGTCCTACGGAGAGGCGGAGGGAAGACCGCAGGAGTGGCTGGACCGGCGGTTCGTCCCGCCACCGGCTGTCGGCGATCGCATGGGCCACCATGAGGGCGTGCAGGGCGCCGAGACCAGAGCGGAGTGCGCACAGCGCGTCTACGCGGCCATGGACGAGATCCTGCGGCGCCCATGCGAACACCAGATCATCGTGACGCACGGATTCGCGCTGACGTTCGTCGTGGCGTCCTGGATCAAAATGCCGTACGAGTCGCTGGGATCGGTCAGTTTTCGGGCGCCCTCAGGCAGCATCACCGTGCTGCGCGAAGACGACTTCTGGAGAGCCAGGCCGCCGGGTGCTGGTCGGCGCCGGCCGACGCGGGCGCCGACAAGGCCCAGGTGTACTCAACCGCGCCTGCATGTCCACCGCAGGGCGGAAGGTGTCGTACTGACGTCTGCATCCTTCGGTGTACGGCAAGTTCGGCACTGGTCACGACGATTCGGCCCCATGCCGCCGTGACGATGAATTCATGGCGGACACAGACACGGAAGCCCTGCGCGTATCGGCATCCTTACCCACCGGACGACGGCTCGCCCTGCTCGACGTACTGCGCGGGGCGGCCATCCTCGGCACGCTCATGACCAACGTATGGATCTTCACCGCTCCGGGCGCGGAGTGGGGAATCCTGCAGTCCGGTACGGCCGAGCCGTCCTTCGGGTCGTTCCCGGAGGTCGCCGAGACCGTGTTCCGTCTGCTCGCGGACGGTAAGTTCCTGTCGCTGCTGACGATTCTGTTCGGCGTTGGGCTGGCCATCCAGTACGCCTCTGCGGCGCGGCGTGGGCAGCCGTGGCCGGGGCGCTACCGGTGGCGGGCGCTGTTCCTGTTCGGTGAAGGCACGCTGCACTTCGTGCTGGTCTTCGCATGGGACGTGCTGATGGGCTACGCGGTCACCGCGCTGCTCGTGGCCTGGCTGCTGACCCGCTCGGAGGGGGCGCGGCGGCGGGTGATGTGGTGGGCCGCGGGAGTACATCTGACGCTGATCGGCCTGCTGACGGTGGCGCTGTCCATGGACGACACGGAGGACGGCGCGGTCTCCCGGGAGGTCGTCGACCTGTACGCGCACGGCGGTTACCTGGACCAGATCACCTTCCGGCTGGAGAACGCGATCGCGCTGCGCATGGAGCCGGTGCTGACCTTCTTCCTGTTGGTGTTCCTCTTCCTGCTGGGCGTACGGCTCTTCCGGGCGGGGGCTTTCGGCGCGGACGAGCGGGGGCGCCGTCTGCGCTCCCGCATGCTGATCTGGGGGCTGGGCCTCGGACTCCCACTCAACGTGGCGGTGGCCCTGGGAGGCCCGGACCTGTTCTTACTGGGCCGCTACGGTGCCGCGCCGCTGCTGGCCGTCGGGTACATCGGGCTGATCGGGGCGCTGGTGGACAGGGCGCGGCGGCCGGGCCCGCTGACGGCAGGGCTCACATCCGTCGGCCGGACGGCACTGTCCGGATACGTCCTCCAGAACGTGCTGTGCGTACTCGTCTCGTACGGCATCGGCCTTGGCCTGGCGGAACGGCTCGGCGACACCGGGCGGCCGTGGTGGGTGATGGGGCTGTGGGCGACCGTGTGTGTGGTGCTGATGGTGGGCTCCACGCTGTGGCTGCGGCGGTTTTCGACGGGGCCACTGGAAGCGGTCCAGAAGTGGGCCCTGCGCCGCTGAGGCGTCCCGCCGTCGGACGTTGGTCATGCATCGGTAGTGCCAACTCGCCGAGGGGTACCGCTCGATGTCCGATTGCCGCCAGCGTGGTCCATCTCGATTGATCACACTTGCGGCATGACGAATTCATCTGCGGCGGACTCGGTAGCCATCCTCACTGGCATGTACGCGGCCGAGGCGGAGTATCTGGCGGCCGGAGGCCCGGGCGAGGCTCCGTTCGACCTGCTTGCCCCCTTCTTCGCGCCCGATGTCGTGCTGCATCAAGCCGATGGTTTGCCCTACGGCGGGACGTGGCGTGGGCACGAGGGCCTGGAGAGGTTCTTCCTTGCGATGAGTCAGGTGTGGGAATCGTTCGACATGGCGGAGCAGGACTTCCTTGCCACTGGTGAGACTGCGGTGGTGCTCACCCAGGTCCGTGCTCGCGCTCGTGCCACGGGCCGCGAGCTCACGTTCCCGATTTTGCAGACGATCAGCATGAGAGACGGGCGGATCTCTGAAGTCCGCCCCTTCTACTGGGACACGGCGGCGATCGCCGACGCCTGCGTGGGGTCGACTCCGGCTGCCCCAAGCTCGACTGCGTGACGTTGGCGGTAGCCGGTCTTGTCGAACCTCGGCGTTTGCCGTCGGCTCAACGACGAGCTCGGATCAGAGCAGGGCCGCCGCCAACAGGGCGATCGTCGGCGGCAGCCCCTGGCCCGGGGCGCCGCGCCACAAGCGAGGAAAAGAGGCGATGAACACGATCGCGGACACGATGAGGAATGCGCACAAGGAGACGATCAGAGTGTCGCCGACAGTCGTGTCGCCAGTGTGCAGTGCGACGACCTCAGCGACGAGGCCGAGGCCGAGCAGGATGTTGTAGACGGCAACACCCGAGCGCCACAGGGTGACTTCGGGTGCGTCGGCGGTTGAGGTCGTGAGGAGAACGCGGACCGCGGGACGGTCGTAGAAGAAGCGCTCCAGGGTTCCGACGGCGATGTGGGTCAGAGCCGCGATCAGGGCGAAGACCTGGGTCACGAGGTTCACGGTCCGGAGCGTCCGCCTCTGCTGGGAAATCGGCAAGAGTGCACGTCGTATACCGCGATCGTCAGCGGTGACTCAGCACGTTGACCACCCGGCCGTTGGGGTCACGAACAAAGAACCGGCGTACTCCCCACTTCTCGTCCTGCAAGGGATGCACGATCTCGGCGCCGCTCTCCCGCATGACCGCGTAGGCCGCGTCCACATCGTCCACCTCGACGCTCATGTCGGGCACGACTGGCGCGGTCTTGTCGTGGCTCATGAAGGTGACCTGTGCCGTGGGGGTGGAAGGTGAGGCGAGTGTCATGACCCAGCCATGGTTCATGACTTCTTCGAACCTCAGGAGGCCGAAAAAGTCCCGGCTCTCCTCCATGGCCTCTGATCGGATGTCGGGCATGACCCGGCGGATGGACACAGGCGACTCCTGTTGAGAGGCGAGAGTAAACGTGTCTCTGATTCTCTCCAGAGGCGTATCCCTCGCAACACACACTCTCGCATCAGGCCGCCCTAGTGCGTCGCCTGCCGTACGGACGAATAGAGGAACTGGTCCTCCCCGAGAGGCTGGTCGTCGACTTCGCCCTGCCACAGCAGTAAGCCGTGCCGCCGCTCCCAGCGGGCGGCGTACGCCGCCCTGGCGAGCCACGGTGGTGCGAACACCAGCGGGCAGAGGGCGAGCATGAGATCCCACAGGAAAGCGCCGAGCAGAGCTGAGACCACCATGAAGGCGAAGAGGGTTCCGTTGACACTGCCCCGAAGCTCCGAGCCGGGCGTGGGCAGGACCGCGTCGGGGTTCTCCAGCGGAACAGCGGTGTCGAACTCCTGGCCCTCGCCCACCCACTTCAGCCGGGAACAGGTGAGCAACCCCCACGCCGCTCCCAGGGCGCCGAGGAAAGCGAAGGAGGCGAGGGCCTTCCCTATGCCGGCCTCGAACTCCGGAGCTCCGCGCACACTGAAGGCGACGGCTGAGCTGACGGCCGCCGCACACACCGCAACGGTGGAACACATCAGCTCGTAATGGACGAATCTGACCACGATTTCTCCCCCTTGGCACCCATCCCCCCGGCGGCCGGTGCCAATCCCACTATGCCTCACGCTGACGAGACCCGCCCCATGACGGCATTCGCCTTCTGAGGTGAAGAAGCGAACACGCAGCAGGCGCAGAAGGGTAACGGGTGCAACCCCTGTCGCTGTCCGGCTGGTCTCCACGAGCATGCACAGGATCATGTGTGGCGCCGGGGATGCTCGGCGGCCACGGACCGGGGACCTGGGCTGAACGTGAGGTGGGGAGCATGTACGTGAACCCGCGCATGGCCAAGGTCAACGCGGCGCTCGCCGTGTTGTTGCTCCTGTTCGTCTCCGTGGTGGCCCTTCGCGCCGTGATCGGCCCTGATATGGCCTGGAGGTACGACAAGGTCCTCAAGGACACGGGCGGACTGTCCGGAGTGATGGCGACCGCCGCCGACGACATCTGGGCGGCGGGCGACGGCTTCCTCCTGCACTACGACGGCACGGGTTGGCAGCGCCGCCCCATGCCCACGGCGTTCGGCCGCAGCGTCGACAATGTGCGCCTCGACGCTGTGGACTCCGGTGGACTCCTGCTGACGGCGAGGCTGGTGGATGGGGACACGTGGCGGATGGCCCACTGGGACGGCACACGCTGGACGGCGCTGCCCAAGCTCCCCAACGGGCACCGCGCCATGAATGTGCGGGCTCTCGCCGCGGACGACATCTGGGCCCTCGACGGCGAGGCATACCACTGGGACGGCACCCGCTGGACTACTGCGGAACTGCCCATCGTTGTGAGTGCACTTGACGGCGTCGCGTCCGACGACCTGTGGGCGGTCGGTTACACGGACGTCGACGAGAACGGCGACCGAGGGCCGGAACTCACCCAGCCCGCCGCCGCGCACTGGGACGGCCGCGCCTGGAAGCTCGTACCTACGCCGGACTACCACTTCCCAGCGCCGGCGCCGGCCGAGCCGGGGGCCGATCTCACCAACGTCGTCGTTCGGGCGAAGGACGACGTACGTGCCTATGGCGAGCACACCTACAACCCTGGCGAGGAGGGTCACGAGCCCGACTTCGAGGATATTCGGCTGCGCTGGAACGGCACCCGCTGGACCAAGCTGCCGAACGCGAAGGGAGCGTGTGCCGACCGCGGCCACGCGGTCCGCGACGGTGAGCGCGGGGCGGTCCTCAGTGCCGGCCGGTACCTCACCGCGGACGGCGACTGCGAAGGGATCTCGTCCTCAGAGCTGCCGAGCACCGGCGGGATCAGGTCCAGCGCGAAGCAGTCGCTCTGGCTGAACGCCATCGCCGCGATCCCGGGTACTGACAAGATCCTCGGCGTCGGCTCCGTCGAAGTCTCCCAGAGTGGCGATCCCACGAGCAGATCGGTGATCGTCAGCCTGAAGCGCTGAAGGCCGCTGCACCTGGATCTTCGCCTCGACCGTGACGGGACGCGCGTTCGGGGCGCGGTGCGGGCCCCGGGCGCCCCTCAGTTCTCCCCGCCGTTCAGGAGGTCGGCATAGCCGCGGGTTCGCTCGGACGCGTTGCGGTGCCAGTCGGCCTGTGTGCGGTGTTCTTCTGCCAGGGAGGGCTCGGCGGTGACCAGTTGGTCGTAGACGGTGGCGATCTCGTCGTGCACCGCCGCGATGGCGAGCCGGTTGGTGCGCACCGCGTCAGCGTGCCCGCGGTAAGCGGCGAGCAGCACGTGGGGGTCGTCGTCGACGACGGACGAGTGGGCCGCAGGCCCCTGGGCATGCAGAGTGCTGTACTGGTCGTTGAGCTTCTTGGCCTGCGCGTCCAGGTCCGTACGCCGGGTGTGCAGGGCGGAGCCGCGGCTACGCAGGCTCGCCTCGTACGCGTGAGAGCCGGGGAAGCGGACCGCGTCGAGGCCTGACGTGATCGCTTGAGGCCGGTCCGGGCGCAGGCCGGCGTACAAGACATCGGCCTCCGCTGCCACTTCGAGCGTCTTCAACTCCGGCGGCAGCGCGCTGCGCCCGGTGGCAGCCCAGGCGTGAACGTCGCCATACCACTTCTCGTGGGCGGACTGCCGGGTGATGCCGGCGGCCTCACCGATCTGGTACCACGTCGTGCCGCGTTCGCGCTCGGCGACCACCGCCTCACGCACCACCTCCTCCGTACGGCGCTGCAGTTGCAGGGCGGTACGGAGGAGATCGCCGGGCGCGGGGTCCGGGGCGACCGGCACGGCATCGAGGGCGGCCTCGACGAGTTGACGGAGGGTGAGGGCAAGGGCGACGCGGGACTCGTCGCGGGGAGACAGCCTGTGGAGCTCGTACGCCGCCGGAGCGGAGGAGGCAGAGGCGGCTTCGGCATCGGTCACGCTGTCAAGGTATCCCTGACGTCTTGTTCATGTCAGGCTTTACCTGACGAATTCGTCATCGTCGAAACCAGCGCTTCCGGAACGGCATGAACGTCAGCGCGGTGTCGCCAAGTACACCGGTGGGCGGGTGGGCAGGGCCATGGTGGGGGGTCAAGGGCGTTCATAGCCTCGTCGGCATGGCTGACAACGACAGCAAGGGCGGCGCGAGCGCCGCAGGCAGCATGGGCATACCGGGCCCGGTCCCGCCGGCGACGGGGCCCTCGCGGCGGCACACACTGCGGCGGCTCGCGACGACGGCCGGCGGTGCCGCGCTCGCCGTCGGCTTCGGCGCGCAGGCCGCTCGGGCGACCGATGCCGACGGGACCAAGGGAGGGGGAATCGGCGGCGGGCGGACGTACGTCCTTGTCCATGGCACACACAGTGCCGGTGCGTTCTGGAGCGCGATCGGCAGGGAGCTGGCGCTGCGCGGTCACCGCGTCGTCGCTGTGGACCAGCCGTTGCACGGCACTGAGAGGTTCGTACCGAAGGCGTATCAGACACAGGATCTGGCAGCTCTCGCCACGGAGCCCTCGCCGGTCGCCGCGCTCACGCTGGACGACTTCGAGCGGCGCGTCACCAACGCCGTACGCCGCGCCGCGCGGCTCGGCGCTCCCGTGGTGCTGGTCGGGCACAGCATGGGAGGCCTCTCGGTGAGCAGGGTCGCCAACGCCGTACCCGAACTCCTCGCGCACATCTGCTACATGGCCGCGTTCTGCCCGAGCCGGAGCATGCCATCCCTGAACGCCTGTGCGGCCTCGCCCGAAGGGCAGCGCGCCATCAGCCCGGTGGACCAGGTCATCGGCGACCCGGAGAAACTGGGTGTGCTGCGCCTCAACTGGCGTACCTCCAGCCGTCGTGACCTCGCGTTGTTCAAGGAGATGATCTGCGCGGACCACACGGACGAGGCGTTCCTGCGGGTGCTGGAGGGCATGCAGACGGACGAGTCGTTGACGGCGTACGAGGGCCGGGCCGTCGGGCGCGCGGGCACGTGGGGGCGCATTCCCCGTACGTACCTGCGGTTCGGCAAGGACAGGACCATTGCCGCGGAGCTCCAGGACCGCATGATCGCGGAAGCCGACGAACTCACCCCGGACAATCGCTTCACGGTCCACAATTTCCCCCGCTCCGGGCACCTTGGGCCTCCGGATACTGCCCGCGTGACCGATCTCCTCCATGGCCTGGTTCTGTAGCCGCGGCTCACCACGTTCAATGTCATGCAGCCACGCTCGGCCCCGGCAGGCGAAGACGAGCTCCAGGAGGTCAGCCCGGTTCCTCGAGGACGGCCAGGTCGCGCTCGGCGTACATGCGGTGCCACCACTCCTCGTTGAGGACGATCAGCAGGCACTCGCGGACCAGGAAGGTCTCGCCCTCGTCCGGCCAGCCGGGACCCACGATCGGTTCGGTCCGGCTGTCGAGCTGCTCGTCGGTCAGGCCGTCGACCACGCGCCGCATCATCCCCATCGCTTCCAGCCGCAAGGCGAGCGCCTCGTCGAGCGACGGGCGAGCGTGACGGTCGTGCGGCACTCCCGGCCGGGGACCCATCTGGTCCCACGGCAGGGACAGCGGGTGCCACGGGCTGGAATCGCGGAGGATGCAGCGGCCGACCCACGACTCGGTCGCGAACGCGAGGTGGCGCAAGGTCTGGATGAACGACCACTCGCCGTCGACCGACTCGTGCAGCATCTCCGGGGGCAGCCGACTCGCCCGCGTGACAGTCGACTCCCACAGCCGCTCGTTGAGGTCCCAGGCCTCTTGGAACCCTTCGGGGGTGGTCGGGCGGAACTTGGGGCGGTCGGGGTGCCGACGGTCCAGCTCGGCCTCCACCAACGGCGCGACGTCGACCCCGTTGATGACGAGGCCCTGGATCTCGCCGTCGATGGTGGTGTCGACCATCTCGACGCCGCGCATCACGACCTGGTTGAGCGCACACGCCCGGAACGTCGCCCCGTTGAGGCTCACCGTGGTGAACCGCGCCCCCGCCATGTCCGCGCACTCGAACTCCTTGCCGCGGAGGCCGGTGAAGTCACTGTCGCTCATGGCGGTCAGACTAAGGCCGAAGTGCTGCCACCGGATCCCGTGGGGACGGCCTTCATTTCCAGGGCGCGAGTGCCCTTGTGGAGGCCGAGCCGTTCGTGGTGTGCGCGCAGGGACGGCCAGGGTGGTCTCGGCGCGCGGGTCGTCCATGTTCTCCAAACGGGCCAGGAGGCGCTGGTGGAGGGCGGCGTCACCGGATTCGGCCGGGTGGCCGAGGATGTGCGCGTAGTGCGGCGTGAGCGCCGCGACGATCGGCTCGGCCTCGGGCGAGGCCGGGTCGATACCGGCCGCCAGGGCGGCGGTCACCTGGGCGCGGACTGCTTCGGCGAGGATGCGGGGCAGGCCCGTGATGTCGTCCGGGGCGCGGTCGGCCGCCAGGTCCCGGGCCATGCCCTGCATGGTGGCGCGGAAGCTGTGGTCCTGGAACAGTTCGGCCAGTTCCAACCCATGCCTCCACCTGTTCCGGCTCGGGGTTGTCGGGCAGTTCGGGATGTATGAGGTCCAATTCCCCCAGGGTGGAGCCGCGCCTGGCCACCGCCGTCCACACCGCGCGGCGCAGGCGCTCCAGTGCCTCGGCGTGTGCCGCGGCCACCTCGGGCAGTGAGACTTCCCGGTCCACGACCTTGCGGATCGTGGCCAGGTCAAGGCCCAGGTCGCGCAGGGAGCGTTCGAGGTCGAGACGGGCGTCGGCGTCGGAGCCGTACAGGCGGTAGCCGGCCGGGCTGCGGTCGGTCGGCGGCACGATGCCGGCGTCGGAATCCCGGCGTGCGTCACGCGGGCGTGCCTACGAGGTAAAGCCACCCCCTGCGGGATGACTGCCCGGATGCTGCGCCGTCGCAGGTGATCGCGGATGGCCTTGGACGAATACGCCTTGTCCGCAAGCACCATCTCGGGAGTGGTCCTGGGCCTGCCGATCGGCCTGGGCACCCGCAGCGCGGCCATCACGGCCGGGGACGCGGGCGCGTCCCCGGCCTGTCCCGGGGTGAGGACGAAGGCCAGGGGGCGCGGCATCGGCCGTCAGCCGCGAGGTGGATCTTGGTGTTCAGCCCGCGGCGGGACCGGCCGATGGCATGGTGGTGCGGCTCGCCCGCCGGGGCCCCTTTTTGCGGGCCAGGGCGGCGTGCTGGTGCGCACGCCCTAGCCGCGTCCCGGCGCGTACCTCCTCCTGCGTGGTGAACGTCCGAACCGGCTGGCTGAGTTGGGCCGGGCAGCGACGCCGGGGGGATGAGGGGGTCCCATGGAGGTCCTCCTCGGCACCCGGCCTGACGGTAGATCAACGGGCCGTCGGAGGCACATGATGGAGGCGCCCGTCCCGTCAGAAGCGAGGTGCCGCGTCCCGATGAACCGCAAGACCAGAATCCTCCTGGCGGGCCTGGCCTCCGTGGGCGGCGCCGTCGCCGGCGCGGGCCTGCTGCACAACCGCCGGCCTGATCGCAGGGAACGCCTCCACGTCACGGTCTTCAGCGAGCCCGGCTACATGGGCCGCAACGAGAGGCTGACCTGGACCGGCGGCGAGCGCGAGGTCGTCCCGCTCACCCGGGTACAGCTGCCGCGCATCGGCTCGATCAGGCTGGAGCGGCTCGTGTACCGCTTCCAGCCCGAGGTGCGGCTACCGAACATGTACATCCTGTGGCACGCCCTCACCGAGCGCCCGGACCGCACGGACCCCGAGGACGGCGTGGCCAGCTTCATCGCCATGCACCAGCTCGCCGGCACGTTCTCGGTGGGCTTGTGGGAGCCGGTCCGCGAGTCCGAGGCGCGGTCGGGAGTGCGGCTCTGGGCCGGGCGCCCCGGCTGTCCGCTGCCCGCGCACGACGAGGGGGACCCTTCCGATAAGGCGGATCCCGGCAAGGCGGCGGCTTCCGGCGAGGCGGCCGCTCCCGGCGTCCAGACCTGGCACGACGTCCTGGCCAACACGCCCGACCTCGGCTCATGGAGCACCCGCACCCGCTACCTCGAACTCGGCTACCACGACGGGAGCAGCCCCCGCGGCTGACCGGCCGCCTGCCCTGCCTGCTCCCCCCGTCACCAACGTCCCGGACAGCACACCTAGGTGCGCACCCTGACCGACCTGGTATGCCTCCTGCGGCCAGCCGGCGAACCTGTCGTCGAGCTGATCCATCGGGTATGCGCCGAGGTCCATGGTGCCCAGGCTTGCACCGGCGAAGCCGCGCCAGGTCCCCTTGAGCGTGATCGCGGATTTCGCCACCGCGTATGTGAACAGGCCTCAGGCCTCGGCGAGTTCGATGAACCGGTGGTAGAGCCCGATGATCTCTACGGGCTTGCCGTCCAGATGCCGTTCGAGGGCCCACTCCTTGTCCATGCGGTGATGCTGACCAGCTCGGCCACTGCACCATCAGGGTTTCCTGGCTCGATACAGCGCGGATCGTCACCGAGACAAAGCAGCTGCCTTCTGGTTGCCTTCAGTTGCTGCTGGGGCTGGTCCATCCGCCGGTCCTACGGCCGGACGAGCCATGGAGAGGTGAGGGCTGATGCGGAGCTTCGCTGTCGGGGAGACGGTCGTACGGCGTGACGTCTACCGGGGGCGGGTGTGGAGTGAGCAGGCGCTGCGGGTCATTGAGGACACTGACACGGCGATGGTGACGGCCTGCTGTCCCGGGGCGGAGGCGCGGTGGCCCTCGTTGTACGCAAGGGCCCGCAGCGACGACCGGTCGGTGCGGAGGGAGGCATTCGAGGCGATGGCGGCGGGGGAGTGGGAGCTCGGGCCCGGAATGTGGCAGGACACGGTCCTGCTGCTGTGGAAGCCGCCGACGGCCTGGTTCAGCATCAATGCCTTCTACGACGCTGCCGGGCACCAACTGCGGAACTGGTACGTCAACTTCGAGTACCCCACGACGCGCACCCCCGACGGGTTCGAAACCTTCGACCTGACCGTGGATCTCGTCATCGACCCAGACCTCACACGGCTGCACTGGAAGGACGAGGACGAGTACGCCCATGTGCGACGCCTCGGCATCGTCACCGACGCCGACCACCAGGCCGTCGAACTCGCCCGTTCCCGGGTGGTCGCCATACTCGAAGACCGCGCTGGGCCGTTCGCGGACGCCGAACGATGGGCGGCCTGGCGCTGGGACGTCGCCTGGCCGCCGCCTGCGCTGGGGGACTGCTGATGACCGTGAGCCCCCGCTGATTCCGCCCCACGGTCTGCTCTGTCGTTGCAGTCGCTGCGGCCTACCGTCGCAAACGGTCCCAAAAGGGGCCTCAAAGTCGCCCCCCATGCCGCGCCTCAAGGCCCTGCCTCAAAGGCCTGCCTCGGCGGGGCCCGGCCCCCGATGAGGCCGCCGGCCCGTCGCCGGAACCCCCGCGGCCGTGCGACGGTCTGGCGCTACCCCGGCCCCTGGCTCCGCACCCCTCCGAGCTGCCGTGTTGTGCAATGCGAAATTCTGTGGTGCAGATGTGGTGCGCGGCCACGCACACCTCCTACGTTGCCCTCTCAACAGACCGGTCCTCACCGGGCGAAGCGCCCCCCACCACCAGGAACAGTGATGTTCCGGCGCGCGGGTCTGGTGAAAGCCCCCTCCCCAACTCACCGTCACCCGGGCCACGTGCCCAGCCCGGGTACCTCCCGAGGGAATCGAGGAGCTTCGATGAACACACGTTCCGTACGTGGTGTGGTGGCAGTGGCAGCCTCGCTGTGCGCGCTGGCCGGGATCACCGCGTGCAACGTCGAGTCCGACAGCGACACCGCCAAGAGCGGCGCGAGTGCCTCCGCCGCGGCGGCCAAGGACCTCAAGGTCGGCTGGTCGACCATCTACCTGACGCCGTCGTGGATGCAGCAGACCCTGAGGATGCTCAAGGCCGACGTCGACAAGCTGAAGGCGGCGGGCAAGGTGTCCTCGTTCAAGACCTTCAACGCCAACGGCGACACGTCGCAGCAGATCTCGCAGATCCGGGCGATGATCCAGCAGAAGTACGACGTGATCCTCGTCGACGCCGGCTCCTCCACCGCGCTCAACCCGGCGCTCGAACAGGCCGTGGCCGCAGGCATCACCGTCGTCGCCTTCGACTCCCTGCCCACCAGCAAGAAGGTCATCAGAGTCGGCACGGACCAGAAGGCGTGGGGCTCGATGATGGCCGAGTGGCTGGCCAAGAAGCTGAACGGCAAGGGCAGCATCATCGCCATGAACGGCCCGGCAGGCGTGGCCGTCAGTGAGGACCGTTGGTCCGGTGCCGAGACGGTCTTCAAGAAGTATCCCGACATCAAGATCGTCAGCAATGTGCACAGCGAGTACAACCTCGCCCCGGCCGCCCAGGCCTTCGCCTCCGCCTACTCGGCCAACCCGACCATCGACGGAGTGTTCTCGCAGGGCGGTGCGCTGTCCGCCGCCGCGCTCCAGACCCTGATCAAGCAGGACAAGAAACTCGTCCCCGTCACCGGTGAGAACTACAACGGCTTCCTGAAGATGTGGCAGTCCAAGCAGAAGAAGGGCTTCTCCTCCCTCGCCACCGCCCAGCCCAACTACCTCGCCGTGATCGCCATGGAGGCGGCCGTCGCCAAGGAGGAGGGCGTGTCGGTGCCGCAGGACATCACCGTCCCGCTTCCCGAGATCACCGACGACAACCTCTCCGAGTACGTGAAGACGGACCAGCCGGACGACTCGTACCCGATCAACGAGCTGCCGCAGTCCGAGATCGACAAGCTCATCGGCAAGTGAGCGGTGAGCAGGTGACCATGGCGCCGCTGCTGAGCGTGGAACAGGTGTCGAAGTCGTTCGCGGGGAACCAGGTGCTCAAGGAGGTGAGCTTCACGGTCGAGCCCGGCGAGGTGCTGGCACTCGTCGGTGAGAACGGGGCCGGCAAGTCCACCGTGCTCTCCCTCGTCACCGGGCTACTCGCGCCCGACTCGGGCCGTGTCGTCTACGACGGCGCACCCGTGTCCCGGGCGTGGTCGCCGCACCGCGCCCGGGCCGCCGGGATCGGCTCCGTCCACCAGGAGTTGAGCCTCAATCCGCACCAGAGCGTCGCGGAGAACGTCTTCCTCGGCGCCTGGCCCAGCCGGCGCGGTCTGGTACGGGCTCGCGACCTCGCGGCGCGGGCCCGGCCGCTGCTGGAACGGGTCGGCCTGGACGTCGACCCGCGTACCCGGGCCGGGCGGCTGCCGCTCGGCCGCCAGCAACTGGTCGAACTGGCGAAGGCGCTGGCGGGCGAGCCCCGCCTCCTCATCCTCGACGAGGCCACCTCGGCACTCGACGAGGACCAGGTCGGCGCCGTCTTCCGCGTCGTCCGCGAACTGCGCGACCAGGGAGGCTCGGTGATCTTCGTCAGCCACCGCATGGCCGAACTCTTCGCGGAAAGCGACCGGTTGACGGTCCTGAAGGACGGGGCGGTGATGGCGACCCGGGAGCGGGAGCGGACGGACCACGACGACATCGTGCGGCTGATGGTGGGACGGGAGCTGTCGGACCTGTTCCCCGAGAAGGCGTCCGGGGCCCCGGCCGAGCCCCTGCTGCGGGCCCGGGACCTGACCGTCCCCGGCGCGTGCTCCTCCGTCGACCTGGACCTCGTACCCGGCCATATTCTCGGCCTCGGCGGACTGCAGGGACAAGGCCAACGCGAAGTGCTGCGCGCCCTGTTCGGCCTGGTCCGGCACACGGGGCAGGTCACGCTCGACGGCCGGCCGGTACGACTCTCCTCTCCCCGTGACGCCATCCGGCACCGCATCGCGTACGTCCCCGAGGACCGCAAGACCGAGGGCGTACACACCGCGCGCAGCGTGCGCGACAACCTCGCCCTGCCCAGCTTGCGCACCCTCGCCCCCGGCAGCCGCCTCACCACCGTCTCGCGTCCGGCCGAGAGCCGGCTGGTCGCCGAACTGACCGACCGGCTGCGCATCAAGGCCGCGTCCCCGGCGCAGGAGGCCCGCCGCCTCTCCGGCGGCAACCAGCAGAAGCTGGCCCTGGCCAAATGGCTGCCGACCGACCCTGCCGTCCTCCTCCTCGCCGAACCGACCCGTGGCATCGACATCGGCACCAAACGCGAGATCTACCACCTCCTGCGCCGCCTCGCCGACGCCGGCCTGGCGGTCCTCGTCACCTCCGGAGACACCATGGAACTGGTCGGCCTCTGCGACGAAGTGGCGGTCCTGTACGAGGGCAGCGTCGTGGACCGGCTCACGGGCTCCGCCCTGACGGAAGAGCGCCTGGTACGGGCGTCCGTGATGGGCACGGCCACCGGGCCTGCGGGTGCGCCCGCCGAACCGGACCCGAAGCCCGATGCCGAACCGGGCGCATCCGGCTTCGACGAGACCACGGTGCCGGAGCGGGCAGTCGAGCCCGCGCCGAGTCCGGCCCGGGTTGCCGCCGGTGGTCCGGGTGAGGCCGTGGTCGCCTTCGATGCTGCCGAGGTTGTGGTGGGCGGGGTTGTCGCAGCGGAGCCGGAGTCGGAAGCAGGTGGGTTCGTCGAGGAGCCGGTGCCGGAGGCGGCTGTCGAGCCCGCGTCGAGTCCGGCCCCGGTTGCCGCCGGTGGCTCAGGTGAGGTCCTGGTCGTCATCGGTCCCGTCGACGCCGCCGCGGGTGGGGCTGCTGACTTGGCCCCGGCGCCGGACGAAGGCCAAGCCGTTCGGCACGATGCGGCAGATGGTGCCGATGATCGCGCCGGCACCGAGGGGGCCGCCGACGCCCTCGTGGGCGAGGGCGGCCTGACCTCGGCTGCGGACACCGGCCCGGGGCCGAGGCCGCCTGGCGACCCCGCATCCGCCGGCGGCCTCGGCCTCGGCCTCGGTGACACCCAGGCCGACGGACCGCTCGCCGCAGCCGAAGACGGCGCCGATGGCAGCGCCGCAGACATCAGCGACCGTCCAGACCCCTCCGGGAGCGTGACCCATGCGTGAGCGGATCACAATGGCAGCCCGGGGCAACACCGACCTTCTCGGACTGCTCGCCCTCCTGCTGGTGCTGCTCGTCGCCTACCAGAACTACGACCCTAGCCTGCTCACCCCCGCCTCCGTCACCATCCTGTCCGCGCAGTTCCTGCCGCTGATCCTGGCCGCCGCCGGGCAGACGACCGTGATGCTGCTCGGTGGAATCGACCTCTCGCTGGGCGCCGTGCTCGGGCTTGCCATGGCCGTGTTCGCCACCTACGACGCGCAGGGCCCGGGCGGAGTCCTGACCGCCGCCGCACTGGCCCTGTGCGTGGCCGTCGCGGCCGGCGCGGTCAACGGGACCCTGGTCGCGTACGCCGGTCTGCCCCCAATCGTCGTGACGCTCGCCGCCTCGTTCCTGTGGAGCGGCGTCACCCTGGTGGTTCTGCCGCAACCCGGCGGACACGTCCCGGGCGGGCTCGTGGACGCGTACAACAACGGGTGGTACGGCATCGCCCTGCCCGCGGTCGCCGTCGCCTTCGTGCTCGCAGCATGGAAACTGCTGCGCACCACCCGGCACGGCCTCGCCCTCTACGCCGTGGGCGGCAACGAACACGGTGCCTACGCCAGCGGACTCCACACCCGCGGAGTGAAGATCGGCGGATACGCGCTGGCGGGCGCGTTCACCGGGCTCGCCGGGATCGGGCTCGCGATCCAGACCGGCTCGGCGGACCCCACCATCGGCACGCCGTACACGCTCAACTCCATCGCCGCCTCCGTACTCGGCGGCATCAGCTTCTTCGGCGGAGTCGGCCGGATGCGCGGCACGGTACTGGGCGCCCTGGTCATCGGCCTGCTCACCAACCTGCTGCTGTTCACCGGGATCTCGCCCTTCTACCAGCTCGTCCTGCAGGGAGTGATCCTCGTGGCGGCGCTCGCCCTGAAGACCTACGTCACGAGGGAGGCGGCCCAATGAGCAGCCTTGTATCGGTGGCCGCGCTGCGTGGCAGCCGGGCCGCCTGGGCGTTCGGGGTCCTCACGGTCACCTGGCTCGCGGCCGTCCTCTTCGCCCACGGCTTCGACAGCCTCTCCAACTTCCGCTACCTCGTACAGACGGCATCGTTCCTGGGCATCGTCGCGGTCGGCCAGACCCTGGTCGTCATCATGAGCGGCATCGACCTGTCGGTGTCCGGCGTCGTCGCCCTGTCCGCGGTCGTCTGCGCCAAGGTCGCCTCCGGCACCGGAGGCGGCGCGAACGGCATCACGGCGGCACTCGCGCTGAGCGCGCTCGTGGGCGCGGTCAACGCGGCCGGCGTGGTGTGGCTGCGGGTGCCGCCGATGGTGATGACCCTGGCCACCGGCACGATCCTCTCCGGCGCACTCCTCGTCTACACCGACGGATCGCCCAGCTCGGCCGCGGTGCCCCTGCTGGACTCGCTCGCCAACGGCCGCCTGCTGGGCGTGCCATGGGCGTTCGTGCTGTGGCTGGGCATCACGGCCGTCGCCGGCTGGCTCCTGCACCTGTCCCGCGCCGGCCGGTACGCGTTCGCGCTCGGCGCCGGAGAGCGCGCCGCCCGCGCCTCCGGGGTACCGCTCGGCGCAACGGCGTTCACCGCGTACGTCTGCTGCGCCCTGCTCGCCGGAGTGGCGGGACTGGTGCTGCTCGGCTTCACCGGCACCAGCTCGCTGACCATGGGCAACCCGTACCAGCTGCTGTCCATCGCCGCGGTCGTACTCGGCGGCACCTCCATCCTCGGCGGCCGCGGCCACCTCCTCGGTACGGTCGGCGGCGCCCTGCTGCTCACCCTGCTCACCGCGCTGCTGACCTCCTGGAACCTCTCGGAGGGCGTACGCCAGGTCGTCCTCGGCGTCCTGATCATCGGCCTCCTGCTGGTCTACGCGAGGGAGCGCCGCACATGACGCCACCGCCACCGCCACCGACCGGCCCGGAGACCGTCGCGCCTGCGGGCGGCCTCGTCCGGGACCTCGTACGCATCCCCAGCGTCAACCCCCGGGACGAGGCGGGTGACGGAGGCGAGACGGCCGTCGCCGCGTACGTACGGGACTGGCTGGAGCCCCACGGTGTACGGGCCGCCCTGCACGAGGTGCTGCCGGGCCGGTGCAACGTGGTCGCCGTCGTCCCGGGCCGCTCCCCGGCGGCCGTTCTGCTCGCATCACACCTCGACACGGTGGAGACCGATGGCATGACGGTCCCGCCGTACGCCGGTGACGTCCGGGACGGCCGCCTGTACGGGCGGGGAGCCTGCGACGCCAAGGGTCCCCTGGCCGCTTTCCTGCTGGCCGTCGCCGAACTCGCCCGCGGCGAAACGCCGCCGTACACGGTCGTCCTGGCCGGGGTGTGCGACGAGGAGCACGCCTACCGAGGCGTCCTGCACCTGCTGCGTACCCTGACGGACCGCCAGGTCGTCGGCGCGATGGTCGGCGAGCCCACGGGACTGCTCCCGGTGACCGCCCACAAGGGCGTCATCCGCTACACCGTGCGCACCACGGGCCGCGCCGGCCACAGCTCGCGCCCCGCGGACGCGGTCAACGCCGTCTCGCTGATGGCGCCCGTCCTCGCCCACCTCGCCGCCACGCCCCCGGCCGTCGTCCCGCATCCGCTCCTGGGCCCGGCCACCCGCGCGGTCACCCGCATCAGGGGCGGTACCGGACCCAACACCATCCCCGGCAGCTGCGAGGCCGACGTCGACCGTCGCACCCTCCCCGGCGAGGACCCCGACACGGTCTGGCGGCAGGACCGGGCCGAACTCGCCGCCCTGGGAGCGGAGTTGGACCGCCCATTCACGGTCGATCCGGCCCTCGACACCCCGTCCCACGCCCCCGTCGTCGCCGCCCTGCGCGCGGCCCTGGCCGCCCACGGCCGTCCGTCCGGCATCCAGGGCATGCCCTTCGGCACCGACGCCAGCAAACTGGCCCGCGCCGGCATCCCGTCGGTGGTGTTCGGACCCGGCTCGGTGACGGACGCCCACGCCGCAGCGGAATCCGTGGAACTCGCGGAGGTGGGGCTGGCCGCGCGGGTCGTCGTGGAGACGGTCCGCGCGATGGGGGAGCGCCTGGGTGAGGGCGCGCCGGTGCCGGGCGGCCCCCGGAACGGCACCCAGGAGTCACCGTGCGCCTGACCGACCATGTCACCCTCCTCGCCAGCGGTGCCGCGGGATTCGACCTCACCGACCCGCTGGACTGCCACGTCTACCTCGTACGCGGAAGCCGTCGCAGCGTCCTAGTCGACGCCGGCGCGGGCCGGTCCGCCGACACCGTCCTGCGCCTCGGGGGCACCGCGCCGGACCACCTGCTGCTCACCCATGGCCACGCCGACCACGCGGGCGGGGCCGCCGCCCTCGCCGAGCAACTGCCCGACCTGCGCGTGCTGGCCGGAGCGGCGGCCGTGCGCTGGATCGCCGAAGGGGACGAGCAGGGCCTGAGCGTCGACAAGGGCAAGGCCGCCGGCGTCTACCCGGCCGACTACACCTTCCGGCCCTGCCCCCGCGTCGAGCCCATCGCCGACGGCACGGAGATCGACCTGGGCGGCGGAGCCGTCGTCCGGGCCGTCGCCACACCCGGCCACGCCGACGGCCACACCTGCTACTACCTCGTCACTCCCGACTACCGGGCACTCTTCTCCGGTGACTGCGTCTTCACCGAGGGCCGCATTTCCCTGCAGAATCTGCATGACTGCCGCGTGCCCGAGTACGCGGCCAGTCTCACCCGGCTGGCCGCGCTCGACGTCGACGCGCTCTTCCCCGGCCACCACGAGGTGTCGCTCACCCGCGCAGGGCGACACCTTGCAGCCGCCCGCGACACCGTCGCCCGCGGCCTGATGCCGAGGAGTACGACATGACCGCCCCGCCCCGCCGCAACCAGGCGTCCTCATTGCGCCGCGCCCTGACCGTCCTGGACTACATCCGTGACCACTCCGGAACCGGCCGGGGCACGTCCCTGACGCGCATCGCGGAGGACCTCGGCATCAACAAGAGCACCGTGCTGCGTCTCGCCACGCCACTCATCGAGGCCGACCTGCTGGTCCGCGACCGGGAGACCGGCTGGTTCCGGCTCGGTCACGGCACCCTGCGGCTGGGCCAGGCCTACCTCTCCTCCCTCGACCTGAGATCGGTCGCAGCGGAACCGCTGCGGCTGCTCCAGCATGTCGTGGGGGAGACCTGCCACCTGGTGGTGTACGAGCCGCCGGACGTCGTCTACATCGACAAGGTCGAGAACGAGACCAACGTCCGTATGGCCTCCCGCATCGGCAGCCGCGTCCCCGCCTACCGCACCGCCGTCGGCAAGGCCATCCTGGCCTGGCAGGACGAGGAGGCGTTCCACGCCGTGGTCGCCGCCGGTATGCCCCCGGTCACCGCCCACACCGTCACCGACCCCGAACGGCTGCGCGCCGAACTCGACCGCGTCCGCCGACGGGGCTACGCCATCGACGACCGAGAGAACGAACCCGAGGTGCGGTGCGTCGCCGCACCCGTCTTCGACCACACCGACGCGGCGATCGGAGCGCTCAGCGTCTCCGGCCTCACCACCCGTATGGTCCCCGCCCGGGTCCACGAGGTCGGTGCCCTGGTCGTCCGCACGGGTCTGGACATCTCCCGCGCCCTCGGCAGCTCCCGGGGACGGGACGGCGGCCGGAACCGGCCCGCCACCCCCTGACGTGCCCCTCCTGATGTGCCCCTCCTGAAGTGCCGACTTTGAAGAGCCGCCGATCCGCCCGACCGGGACACCACTCGACGTACGACAGGAGCCCCCGTGAACAGCCCCCAACGGATGACGTTCCCGTCCCCGTCCAGGTCGTCCGTCTATGCCTTCGTCGAGGACCTGCGCGCCGAAGGCTCGGACGCCGTCCTCGACCGGATCCTGGGAACGTACGGCTGCGACACGGTCACCGTCGCCGCCGCCTACCATCGCGCCCGCGACGTCACTCCGCACGGCCCCGCCCGCGTCACCCTGCGCCAGGACGGTGTCCACTTCATGCCGCCGGCCGACCTGTTCGACGGTGTCCGCCTGATCCCGCCCGTGCAGTCCGGCGCCGACGAGGAGCCCCTGCGCGAGGTTCGCCGGCGCACCAGCGACAGAGGCGCGGCCCTGCACGGCTGGACGGTCTTCCTGCACAACACCACCCTCGGCCTCGCCCACCCCGACGTCACCCAGGAGAACTGTTTCGGTGACCGTGGCGCCCCGGCCGACCTGTGTCCCGCCCACCCGGACGTACGGGCCTACGCCGTCGCCCTGGCCCGCGCGGTGGCCCGCCAAGGCGTGGACGCGGTGGTCGCCGAGTCCCTCCACTTCGGGACCTTCGGACACGGCTACCACCACGAGCGCAGCTTCGTCCCCCTCGGCCCGCTGGAGGAGTTCCTGCTGGGCCTGTGCTTCTGCCCGCACTGCGCCCGGCGCGCCGAGACCGCGGGAGTGGAGTCCGCAACGGCCCGCAACGAGGCGGCACGGGCCGTAGGCCGGGTGCTGGACGGCGCGGATCCGCTGCCAGGGCCCCTCACCCCGGATGCACTGGCCGGACAGGTGGGTGAGGCGGTCGCCGCGTACGTCCGAACCCGCCACACCACCGTCACCTCCCTGGCGGCGACAGTGGCGGACGCCGTGGAGGCCGAGGGATCGGAGCTGGTCTTCCTCGACCTGACCGGCGCGGTCAAGGGCTACGCCGACGGCCTGCCGACCGGCGCGCTCGCGGCCGACGAAGCCTGGAGGATCGGCGTGGACCCGGCGGCCGTCGGCGCCGCCGTCCCCGGCTACGCCGTGCTCGCCTACGCGCGCGACCCCGCCCGGACCGCCGCGGACACGGTCGCCTACCGCACGGCCCTGCCCGACGCCTGCACCCTGCGTGCCGTCATGCGTCCGGGCGCCCCCGACACCGCGTCCGCCGAAGCCCTGGCGGCCAGGACACAGGCGGCCTCCGGCCCCGGCGGCGCGGACGCGGTGGATTTCTACCACTACGGCCTGTTCCCGTTCCCGGTACTCGACCGCATTCCCACCGCACTGAAACAACTCGGCTGACGGAACATCCGCCCCCGGCGCCCACCGCGGCCGGCCGGGGCGGCGACGGGGTTGACGAGGTTGACGAGGTTCAGCAGCCCATGGCCCACACGTGGGAGTCGCCGCGGTCGTTGGCGGTGGCGTTGTGGCGAACCCCGTCGCCGGGGCGAAGGCAGATCGTCATGTCGCCGCCGGTGGACGGGAACTGGATGGCTTCCTCGTAGACCTTGATGTGGTCCTTGACGCCGGGGCCGGAGATCCCATGGTTCGCCCACGAGGAGTCCTCGTCGGCGATCCAGTTCTCCTACCATTCGTCGTGGCCCGAGGCGTTCACTGCCCATTGAAGTCGACGTCCGTCCAGACACAGAAGGTGCCGCTCGGACAGTCCACGGCCGAGGCGGGCGTGGCAGTTGCCAGGCTCGCTCCGACGGTGAGCAGGGCGGCGGCGAGGAGGGCGACGGGCTGCTTCATGAGGTGGGCCTTTCCTTGCGTGCTGCGGTGAGTTCGTGGTGGTCGGCGGTGAGCAGTGCCCTCGCCTCGGCGAGTGCGTGCGCGCGCAGGTCCCGGTAGTCGGCGCGGTCCTGGGACAAGGCTTTGGTCTTGACGTTGTTGACGGTCGTCGCCACCCGGAACCAGCGGCGCTGGTCTCCGTGGAGGCGGCGCTCCGCGGCCGCCAGGCAGCCGTCGGTGTGGTGCCCGATGACGTGCCCGCCGGGCAGCGTGAGCGCAGCAGTTGGGCGGCCTTGAGCGTGTCGGCCGGGCTGAGCGAGACGGCCGGTTCGCGCGGCGCGCCGCAGCCGGAGAGGCCGGCGAGCGCGGCCGTCAGACAGATCGTGGTGAGCTGGGCGGTGAGATGTGCGCGCCCCGTGGTACTCACCCTGGCTCGCAGCCGGCGTGCCGTGTGGTGTCGATCGCGTCGAGCTTGTTCCACCACTCCCAGTTCTCGGAGTGGTCCCCGCCCCGGATCGTGCGCTGCAGGCAGCGTCCCTGGCTGGGGAAATGGAGGGCGGTACGCCGTCGTGTCGACCTGAGAGCTGAACGACTTGGCGTGCCGGTGCACATGGTCGGCGGGCACGGCGAACCCGCCGGGCGCGGAGTTACCGCAGCCGTTGCCCGTGCGCCCAATGCGCCCACGGCGCACGAGAGGGTCTGGTGCGCGAGCCCGCGCACAACCTCCCGGCGAGAATCCGGCCTCGCTGGGGCGACGAGGTTCGGCCAGATGATGCGTCCGACGGATCTGGCTGAACTTCGCGGTGGCTACGTAGGTGCCCCGGGCATCTAATGAAGATCGGTAAGAGGAACCTTCGCTTGCGAGGTCATCGATGACGGAACCGGTCGCTTTCCCCCAGGACCGCACCTGCCCCTACCACCCGCCCACCGCCTACGAGCCGATGGCACGGCCCCTCTCTCGGGTGGCCCTGTTCGACGGCCGCGAGGTCTGGGTGGTCACCGGCCATTCCGTGGCCCGCGAACTGCTGGTCGACCAGCGCCTGTCGTCCGAGCGCGACCGCCATGGATTCCCCATTCCCACCGCGCGTTTCGCCGGGATCCGGGACCGCCGCGCGGCACTGCTCGGCGTGGACGACCCCAAGCACAACACCCAACGGCGGCTGCTGATCCCGAGCTTCACACTCAAGCGGACGGCTGCGCTTCGGCCACAGATCCAGCAGACCGTCGACCGGCTGCTCGACGCGATGGTGGCACAGGGGCCGCCGGCCGAGTTGGTGAGCGCCTTCGCGCTGCCCGTGCCGTCGATGGTGATCTGCGCGCTGCTCGGCGTCCCGTATGAGGACCATGACTTCTTCGAGGCGCAGTCCCGCAGGCTGCTGCGCGGCCCACAGGCCGCCGACACCTTGGACGCGCGCGACCAACTCGAGGCGTACTTCGGCACGTTGATCGACCGCAAACAGAAGGAGCCCGGCGACGGACTGCTCGACGAGCTGATCCACGAGCAGCTGCGCGAAGGGACAGTTGACCGGGCCGAGCTGGTCGCCCTGGCAACGATTCTGCTGGTCGCCGGCCACGAGACGACGGCGAACATGATCTCGCTCGGCACCTTCACGCTGCTTCGCCACCCGGAGCGGCTGGCCGAACTGCGCACCGAGCCCGCCCTGATTCCGACCGCGGTGGAGGAGCTGCTGCGCTTTCTGTCCATCGCCGACGGGCTGCTGCGGGTGGCCACCGAGGACATCGAGATCGCCGGTACGACGATCCGGGCCGACGAGGGGGTCGTCTTCTCGACGTCCGTCATCAACCGCGACGCCAACGCCTTCGCGGAGCCCGACACGTTGGACTGGCACCGCTCGCCCCGTCATCACGTCGCGTTCGGCTTCGGCATCCACCAGTGCCTCGGGCAGAACCTGGCCCGGGCCGAGATGGAGATCGCGCTGCGGACGCTCTTCGACCGGCTGCCCGGTCTGAGTCTGGCGGCCCCCGCGGACGAGATTCCCTTCAAGCCGGGCGACACGGTTCAGGGAATGCTCGAACTGCCCGTGACCTGGTAGAGGATAGCCGTCATGCACATCAAGATCGACAGGGATTCCTGCATCGGCGCGGGCCAGTGCGCCCTGACCGCACCAGGCGTGTTCACCCAGGACGACGACGGTTTCAGTGAGGTGCTCCCGGGCCGGGAAGACGGCGGCGGCGATCCGCTCCTGCGGGAGGCCGCCCGCGCCTGTCCGGTCGGAGCGATCACTGTTTCCGAAGGGTAAGGCTGTTTCCGAACCCTTGTGCTGCTACAACCGCGCGGTCGGCGGTCGGCGGTCGGCGGTCGGCCCTGGCCCGCGCACGGGAATGCCTCCGGGGCCGGCTTCGCGTATCCAAGATCGCAGGACACGAGCAACTCCGTGAAGAACTGAAGTTCCGGTTGCCTCGCCTGCGCGACCTGCCAGTATCGGCGAGTCGGCGATGCACCTGGTGCAGGGTCACCTCACGGTGATGATCTCAGGGCGGGCCCGGAGCCCCTCGAGGTATTGAAGGGCCTCGTCGGGATCGGTGCAGTGCCTGGCGGGTCGCGCGGGCACGACGTCGTTGTCGAAGGAGATGATCACGCCGAAGGGGTCGAAGACGAAGGCTTCGACGCACGGCTTGTTTCGCTCTGCGCCGAGATTGAGCTGATGCTCGGGCGGATCCTGATTCCTGACGGAGCGAAACTTTTCCAGTCTCGGGTTGTTGACTCACACGGGGATGTCCAGGGCTTTGCGCACCGCGTGAGTGACGAGCGCAGTGGTGGAGGGTGCGATGGGGGCGGCCGTCAGGTTGTTCTTCGCGAGCGCAAGGGCGAAGTGGTCGCTCACTTCCCGAGGGCAGTTTCCGGCCCCATGACCACGACCGGTTTCTTGGTCGGGTCCAGCCAGCGCAGCAGTTCCTTCATCCGGCCTTTCGACAGTGCTATGCAGCCGTGGGTCGGGCCGCCGTGGTCCAGATGGATCCAGATGCCGCCGCCTTTGGCTGTGCCCAACGGCCGGCCCCGGTCCAGTGGGGTGGTGTGTGGGATGCGGTTGTAGTTGATGGCCACCACATAGTCGAAGGATCCGTCCAGTGATTCGCCCTCGAAGCCGGTGCCGCTCACAGTGAAGGCGGACTCCTGTTCGTAAGGGAGCCGTGTGCCCGGATCGGGCAGCCGCCCTCCCGCGTCGGTGAGGCCGTACACACCGATCGGCGAGCGGAGGTCGCCCTGCCTGTGGTCCTCGGTCCAGCCGCGCAGAGCGTTGCGTGCGCGCCAGGGGCCGGAGGCGGTGCGCCAGCCCTGGACAGGGTCACGCTCATAGAGCATGACGGTGGCCTGGTGGGAGTTCCTGCTGCCGCCGGTCACCACGACTGCCTGCCGGTTGGCGGTCGTGAGCCGGGCGCGGATCTTGGGGCCGAGCGCGGGTATTTCCATGGGCCGGATGATGTGCGGCTGGGGTGCGGGCCTTCCGGTGCTGCCTGCCGCCCCTCCTGCGGCGCTCACCGTTCGTCTGGGCACGGCAGACGCGCCGTCGCCGGCGCCCGACCAGACGTTGAGCAGCAGACCGGCGCCCACCAGTGCGGCGATGGCCGGCAGCGGCGCTATGTGGGGCGACATATACGGACCCTTCGAAGGAATCCCCCCTGCCACTTGGGACGCTAAGGGCCTCCCGTGGGGATCGACGCGCGCTGTTGCGCCGATCGGGACGAATATCGATCTTTTGGCCGACTGTCTGAGGCCACGGTCGCCGAGGGCACGCACCCGGGGCACCGGCGGGCGGCCGCGCTGCATCACGCCGGTCACCAGCTGTACGACCGGCACAGCCATTTGCGGTTCGATGTGGCTGGGATACTTCGGTTCTGTGACTTCTTCAGAGCTGGCTCGCCAGATCCATGCCGCTTCTCACCTGACCGGCGATTTCGTGCTCCGTTCGGGGCGCAGGGCCACCGAGTACTTCGACAAGTACCGCTTCGAAGGCGACCCCGTCCTTCTTGACTCCATCGCGCGGGAGATGGTCCCTCTCGTGCCGGCGGGCACGGAGGTGTTGGCCGGCCTCGAGATGGGTGGGATTCCGGTGGTGACCGCGCTCGGTCGACACACCGGTCTGCCTTGTGCGTTCGTACGCAAGCACGCCAAGGAGTACGGAACGTGCCGCCTGGCTGAGGGTGCCGACATTGCCGGGCGCCGGGTATTGGTCGTGGAAGACGTGGTCACCAGTGGTGGTCAGATTGTGCTGTCCACTGCCGAGTTGCGTGCTCTGGGCGCGGACGTCCGCGAGGCTCTGTGCGTCATTGACCGTCTGCAAGGTGGGGCCGAGGCCCTGGCAGCCGAGAGGATCAGCCTGCTGTCACTTTTGACTGCGGATGACCTGAGAGCGGCAGCTTGACGGTCAGCTGATCTGCGGTTCCGCCAGCAACACCACCCGGTCGGACTCGACATCGAACCCCAGCCCCGGATGGCTCTGGTCCCAGTCGCCCTCGGGCGTCAGCACCGCCGGCTTGCCCCAGGCCGCGACAGCGCCTCCCCGGCACGCGGTAGCGGCATGACCACGCCGCCTTCGGGACATCCCTCCCACTCAAGATCGAAGAAGCTGGCGACCCCGATGGCCACTCAGAAAGGAAGCACTCCCTGCGGATTGGGGTCAGTGCCGTTCCGGATCGAACTCCAGCACCTGCGTGAGCCGGATGTTGTTGCCCGACGGGTCGCGGAACGATGTGTCGATCCCGTACGGCTGCGCCGTCGGCGGGTCGTTGAACTCAACGCCATGGGCGGACAGTTCGTCATACGCGGCCTCGCAGTCGTCGGTCTCCAGGAACAGCGTGCCGCCCGCACCCTTAGCCACCAGATCCGACAGCTGGGCACTGCTCGCCTCGTCCAGCATCGGCTGCGCCGGTACCGGCATCAGCACCAGCGCCGGACCCTCCCCGCCGGGCGGGGCGACGCACAGCCACCGGAAGCTCCATGCCTCCATCGTCACGTCCGCCCGGACCTCCCAGCCGAGTTTCCTGGTGTAGAAGTCAAGCGCCTCGTCCTGGTCGTGCACCCAGAACTGCGCATTGGCGATCTTGATCGTCGTCATGGTCGCTCCTCGGTCGGTTGCCTGGAATCGACGCTAGGCAGCCGACAACGCCGTGTCTTCTCGAAACGTGCGGTTTCGTGGCCGACCGTAGGTCATCGCCACACAGCGGGGGATGCGCACATGCCGTGCGGCGGGCGGGAGCGCCGCACGGTACGCCTGCGGGGTCATCCCGTACATCCTCCGGAAACTCGTCGTGAACGAACCGATGCTCCGCACACCGACGGCGACGCCGATCGCGGCCACCGTCCAGTCGGTCGCAAGCAGCAGGGCGGCAGCCCGCTCCAGGCGACGGGTCAGCAGGTACTGGTGCGGCGATTCGCCGAACGCGGCCTTGAAGCGGCGGCTGAAGTGGGCAGGGGACAGCGCGGCGGCCGCGGCCATGTCGGCCACAGTGAGTGCCTCGGGGTACCGGGCGTCCGCTAGATCCCTGGCGCGGAGCAGATGACGAGCGATCGGAATATGGGTCACGGGACCCATTGTGAGGTCACCGGGACCCGCCGCTCCCGGAAGTCTCGGTGGCCGACCTGGGGCATCCTGTGGCGACCGCCTGGGGTGGTTCCGGTCCTGCTGTATATCGCGGTTCGCGCTCGTGAGGCTCGCCTGGTGCGGTTATGTCCAGTGACTGTGCTGACCACCCGGTCACCGTCATGCGCCAACCGCGCCCATGCCAGTCGGGTCGTAGGCCGGCCGGCGCACCATGAACACGTCCACCGGATCCTCGGTCTCGAGGGTGAACCCGTGCCGCTCGTACAGCCGTCGGGCCGGACTGCCCTGCAGCACGTTCAACCGAACAGGGACGCCGCTTCGGTCGCACCGCTCCAGCAGGTCGCGCAGCACGCCCGAACCGATACCGCTGCCCTGAAGATGCGGGGCCAGGTAGAAGTGCTCCAGCCAGTGAGCGTCCTCGGCCCGGCGCAGCGCCACGCAGCCGGCGAACGCGCCGCCCACCTCGATGACCCAGGTGTGCGCCGGATCGAACTCGTCCCGCAGCCGCTTCCGCACCCGCTCCTCGTCGTACCGCCCGAGCCGTTCCAGATCCGCCCGCAACACCACGGCACGCAACTCTGCCACTGCCGCGACGTCCGACACCGACGCCGGCCGCATACCCCAGTCCACCACGGTCGCCACGCTACCGCGCAGGGCACCTCCCGGTTTCGTTGATCCTCTGACTCCACGAAACCACACGGTGATCACTTGTCGGACAGGCCGTAGGCGCCGACCTGCTGGGCGGCCACGCGCAGGCGCTTGCCCCGCCTGCCCGTCACGAACTTGACCGGGATCAGCACCGCCCACCACAACTTCGCCCCTGTCGGGGAGACGAAGGCGAGCGGCACGGCGGCGGCGAAGACCAGCACCGTTGACGCCAGATCGGACACATCGTTGCGCGCGATGGGATCGGGCAGCGCCGCACTACCCAGCCAAGGGCGCTTCCAGATGGCGATCATCAGCGCGAGTTGTGTGGCCCCCATGGCCGCGACGGCGCCGGAGTAAACGGCCACCGACTGCGACAGGTCCCCGTACTCGGCCAGCAAAGTCGTGGGGAAGGGCATCATGGCAATCATCCCCAGGCTCAGCAGCCCGAGCTGGGTGACCGTCCCATCCACCTCCCGCGCGTACCGGAAGATCTGGTGGTGGCCCCGCCAGAACGCTGTGATTCATGGAGCGGGCCTACCTGGGCGGGTCCGAGGCTTTCTCCCGGACCCGCCCGCCCGCCCCGTCCAGCCCCGTCCAGCCCCGTCCAGCCCCGTCCCGCCCCGGCCCGTACGAGAACCGCCTCTCAGGCGTGCGTCGCGGTTATCCGGGGCCGTTCACTCGGTCGCAGGCGAAGCCGGGAACCCGCCAGTGGATCGCGTCCCGCGTGCGTGGGCCGTAGACCCCATCGGCGGTCTGCCCCTCGTCGGACTGAGCGCGCCGCAGCGCTGCCTGGGTGCCGGCCCCGAAGATCCCGTCCTTGACGAGGTTCTCCCCGTAGCAGTCGTTCAGGGCTGACTGCAGTGCCTTCACGGCGCTCCCGTTGTTGCCGCGCGCGAGCAGGCAGCTGACGTTCCCGCCCGCAGAGGGAATCGTCGCGGTGAATCCGTGAACCGTGGTGTACGAGATTGCGGTGTTGCAGGTCGGGGTCGCGGCATGGGCCGTGCCTGTCCCGACTGCGGTGACTGATGCGGCGGCAGTGGCGAGCGCAGCCAGGCCGAGTGCCAATCGACGCATACTCAAGGATCTCTCCCGTCCACTCAGTTGATGGTCATCAGCCAGTACCAGGTGTTGGGTCCGACCACCCCGTCGACGGAGAGGCCGGCGTTCCCCTGGAAGGTCCGGACGTAGCGCTTGGTGGTGGGACCGAAGATGCCGTCGATGAAGCCCGGCCCGGGAGCTCCGAGATGGGAGGACAGCAGTTCCTGGGCGTAGCGCACACAGGCGCCGGTGCTGCCCTGGCGCAGGTAGACGTTGGGGATCTTGAGGGTTGCCACGTCGCTGCTCGGGCGGTAGATGCGCGTGCCGACTTGGTTCACGCAGTCCGAGCGGCTCGAGGCGGCGGTGTAGGTCGTCGCGGCGGGGTCGGCGGCGGGCCGATCGCCGGCTTGAGCCGGCGCGGCCGTGGCGCCGAGGGTGAGCGCGGTTCCGAGTGCGGCGGTCGCCAGCGCATGGCGAAGACGCATGAGAGCTCCTTGTGTCGGATGGTGTAGGTCGGGAGACATACGCCGACCTGGGGCGTGCCCCGACAGACCGGTCGGGCTCCACAAAGCGTGCCGACAGCGACCCGACCACCACAACAGAACCGGCTGTCCCGGACAGGCCTGCCACTGTCCGGCCTGGTCGGCGTCCTGTCCGGGACACGCCCGACCCGATGCCATGGGTGTCAGCGACCGTCCTCGAAGGACCTCCAGCACTGTCGGGACGGCAACTTCGAAGGCGTCGACATCGAACTGGCCACGATGCGCGGAGCCGTCGCGCGGTAACTACTCGTTGCTGGTGATGGTGGGTACCGCGCTCGGCGAGGGCGCCGGTTCAAAGCGGAAGACCTGCCCCGCGTCGCCGGAACCGCAGGGAAGCTGGAGCACCGGCGCCCATGTGTCCTTGGAGGCGCCGGGCACCGAGACGCAGGCGTTGGTGTGCAGTGGCAGGAGGCGATAATCGTTGGCTCCGGCCGGCTTCAGACGGAAGCGTTCGGAGTTTCCACGGTGCCCGCAGTAGTCGTCCATCATCCGGGCGCCCTTCTTGGTACTGCCGTTGTCCACGCCCAGGCAGCCGTAGCCGAAGACCGGGTGCAGGGAACGGATCCGGTACACCCCTTCCCCCTGCTCCTCCAGGGCGTAGGTCGGACTGCTGCTGCCGCAATCGGCCTGGTACACGTAGCCCGCCTCGTCGCCGTCGCGCTCAGAGAGGCACAGTGACGACACGAGCGAGCGGATCCGGTACGTCCCCGCCACCGGCGACGCCGAGTCGCGTGCCGCTCCCGGTTTTTCCTTGCCGTAGTCCGTGGCCGCCAATGTGAAGTACCCGCCGCCCAGCAGGGCCAGTAACGCGAGTGCCGCTCCGAGCAGTCGCTTGTGTGAGCCGAGCAGCCGACCCGGCCAGCGGGATGTCCAAGGCTTGGCGGCTCCGGCAGCCGGACTCTCTTGACCGGCATGAGATTTATGGGCGGCAAGGGGGAGTAACTCGGCCGCCGGCAGCGGTGCGTCGCGGAGCGGCTCGTGCGCCGACCGGTGCGCCGACTGGTGCCCAGGTTCGGGTCCTACCCCGTCTTCCTGTGCTGTGCGGGCTCTTGGAACGCCTGCGGCGACGATCCGGTGGCGCGACTCCAGCCATGCCTCTGTGTTCTGCTCCTCTCCACAGGCACGCAGGAACACCACCAACGTCTCCACCCGCGGCAGAGCACCGTGACGCAGTACGTCGGCCAGAGTGCTGCGCGGCAATACCTCACCCCGCGCGGCCGCACACTCCTCCAACTGCCGGAAAGACAGGCCCGACCGTTCCTTCAGCTTCCGCAGCAGAGCGACGAACTCCGCCGCATCCCGGGCCTCTTGCGGCGCCACATGCTCCCGTTCCTGTTCCCCCATGCGCCACATCCTCGTTGGTGGCACGGCGCACAGCAATGGCCATTTCCAGCCCTGTGCACAAGCCTCGGCGTAAATCCGGACACCTCCTGACCAGGCCGGACACTGGTGAGGGTGTCCGGGACAGCCCGCAGTTGTTGCCCCACCTGATCCACGCCAGCAAGCTCTGTCCCACCTGGCCGCCACAGGCACCAGTCCAGAAGTGCGGCCAACTCGTGGGGCCGAGCCCCGCCGTCCTGCCTCCCGCACAGTCCCGCACCTGCCGCCCGAAGGCGGTCCGCATGAACGAATCACCCCCATCGCCAGGACAGAGACCGAGTCGACGCAGCCTCATCGCGGGCGTCGCCTCCGCGCCTCGGCGCCAGGCGGCAAGCCCAAGAGCAGGCGTGTATCGCAAACACCCACTCATGACGGAGGGAGAACCCAATGATTTGGCGTGAGAGACAACTGGGCAAGGCGACTGCGGCATGCGTCGCCGGACTGATGGCCTGCGCATCACTGCTGCTGTCGGCGCCGCAGGCCAGCGCGCGGACGATCTGCTACGACGACGTCGACACTGTTCCCAACAAGTACGGGCAGACAGGCGGTTCGGGGCGCGCCAGCTTCTGCTACGACGACGCCACGGGCTACTTCGAGACGAACACTGGCCAAAACTGGGTGAAGGACCACGTCAACGGCGATGGCGTCGCTGCCCGTCTGGTGCTCGTCTACGAACGTCCCGGCGGGCCACGGCAAGTGGAGGTGAGGAAGACGGACACCGTGAGCACTCCCGGAGCCACCAGCTGGGCCTGGTCGGGCTACTTCGACTACGTCGGCGCGTATGTCTGCCTCGGACACTCCCAGCCGGGCACTGGCAGCTACTGCAACCTCCTGTACGACACGACGGGTTTCTCCGAGGGAGGCTGATCACCCCTTCGACCTGGCTCCCATGCGACGAGGGGAGAATCTGCTCGACACAGATCTGCCACGTCCTCTGCAGCGGTGGTCGTCCTAACGCTCAACTGCGAGGACGCTGGGGGTGCGGGGACGCGGGGGAGGGGGCGGAGGGGGATCCGCTCGGCCGGGGTTTGGTGATCGTTCCAGCCCCGGCCGAGCGGGCTTCGGGCAGTTTCGCCGCGGCCCGGGAACGGCAGATGCCCGTCGCCGAGATTGCCTTTCGTCCCCATCTTCGAGTTCTCGCGGCCTACGCTCCTGCATGCCACGACGCAACATCGGCCACACCATCCCAAGAAGCAGGGCAGGCAGCGAGGGGGCGTCGTCGGCCGACGCACGCGAGGTGGATTTTGGTGCTCAGTCCGCCTCGGGATCGGCCGAGGCTGTGATCGTCCAGTTGGCCCTGCCGTTGCTTCCCCTCTATGCCCGCGCCGGTGCGGCAGCGGCGGAAGCGGGTACGCACCGTCTTCCACTGACCCGTAGCGTTCCGGCGGGTCACGCCAGAAGATCCCCGTACGGATCTTGTAGTCCATTGCGATATATCGCACCACCATGATCTACCGTCCGGTGATCTTTGAAGGCGGACCCTAGTTCTCGCAGCCCAACGGATGCGCCGGTGCGGTGACGGTCGGTCGCTCCGGCCGTCACCAAGCCGGTCGTCGGGCCGTGCCGTGGATCCGACGCGGTCTACGGACGGGCAAGAGATATCCGCAGCAACTTTATTGTCTTGCGTTTCAAATATATTGCTTTCCGGGTGACTTTTCCCGCGAGACTCTTCCGGTACGACTTATTCCGCAGGTTAATGAACGCCCGACCCCCCGTCATGGGGGGTGACGCGGAAGAGGTGGGGGAATGGTACGTCAGTGCGATGCCGCTCATTGCAGCGGAGCCGATCAGGAACTCAACGAGATCTGCAAGCTGGAAGGATGGTCGGTAAATCATCCGGTCCTGACCAGGGACAGCATGGGGCCGTGTTACTGCTCCTGCTCGTGTCTCGCCTTCGGAACCATGGTCCAGGACGGCGGCGGTGGCTTCAAAGGCATAGAGACCTATGTCGAGGGGGACACGGTGCTGGCCGCGGGAACGGCGCTCGACTGGGCGCCGCAGACCGTCGTGTTCAGTGGTGGTACGACCGGTGCCTCGCGTCAGAAGTACACGGTTCTGGTGCTCTACGGAGACACCGCCCTGGCCGTGACCAGCGATCATCTCTTCCTGCTCGCAGACGAGCAGCAGACCCTGAAGCGGGCCGACCGGCTGACGACCGACGACCGTCTCGTGTCGCCGTCAGGGCGCCCCGTCCCGGTCCGGGGTGTACACATCGGCGACTACCTGGCAGGATTCCACCACATCGCGGCGGGCTCCAAGGAACCGCCTCGGGAGAATCTCGAAAACCACCTGCTCAACACCAACGGTGTGGTGAGTGCCGACTATGTCGTGCAGATCATGGCCCGCAGGACGGACATCGCCGGGTTCAACGTGAAGGACCACGTTGACATGCCGATCGTGGGTTCCACCGAATACATCGAAATCCACGGTCGTGACTGTCTGACCGCACCGTCGTTCGAAGCGGGATTCGACGATAAGTCGCCTATCCGGGCAGCCGGATTCAACGCGCCGGATCTGGAAACACCCGAGTACACTTTCGTGCCCGCAGAGGCCACCGTGGTGCACATTCCGGACGGCGCGTGCAGCTTCCTGTCGCCGGAGGAGGCGGAAGCGAAACGCCAGTCACCGAAACGCCCGTTCAACGACCCGATGTCGCGTGAGTGGACGGAGGCCCTGATCCAGCAGCACAAGACCTTCTACCCCGACGTCGTCTACAGCCTGGACTGGGCCAGCGACGAGGTCAACGCGTACGCCTGGGTGGACAACAACGTCCGCCATGTGTCCCTCAAGGGCGGCCTGGTGCGCGACCAGGACCTGGAACTGGAGGGCATCTCGGTGGTGCTGGCCCACGAACTCGCCCACCACTACGGCGGTGTGCCGTCCTTCCCGAGCGGGCTGTCCTGCGAAGGACAAGCCGACTACCGAGGGGTCCGGAACATCATGCGCAAGGTCTGGTTCGGCGACTCCTACATCGACACCACCGACGCCGGGATTGCCCAGATGGCCAACTTCTTCGGAGTACCGGACGACTCCAACCCGCCGTCCGGTAACGCCGGCTGCGGTCACCCGCCGGGCCGGTGCCGGGTCGCTACCTATCACGCTGCGGTGAGCCTGAGCGGCAAGCCCGCCTGCGCGGGCTGATCCGCACCCCGCGTGCCACTCCGCCGCGCGCGGACCGGAGCGTTGAGCACAGTTCTGGTCCGCGCGTCGGTGCAGACGCCGTAACCCGTCGACCCCGAGGAAGGCCATGGACACCCCGGACCCGACCAACCTCCCCGCGCGGCGGGAGGAGATCGCCCTGAAACTGGGACTGGCATCCGAACGTGTGACGGATTCCGTCATCGAGCAGATAGCGGACGACCCCCTGTTCTTGCACCATCTCGAACTCTGCAAGGACCAACCGGAGATGCTCGACATGCTGCTCGGTGAGAGCAACGACAGGAACGGCGGCAAAGCCGGCATCGGGCTGTCCGCGTCACCACAACGGCCGCCCGCTCCCGGCAACGCGGAGCTGCTCGGCCGGGCGGGCGCGGCGCTCGGGCGGTGGATCGCCTCGGGATTCGGTCGCGTCACGGACGACGAGTACCGCGCACGGCTGGCCACCTGCGGAGAGTGTGAGCATCTGACCGTACCGCCGCGCGCGGGCTTCTACCGGCTGATGGGAGCCACCGACGAGAAGACCGTGTGCGGGCTGTGCGGCTGTGATACCCGCCGCAAGGCATGGCTTGCCACCGAGCAGTGCCCGGACCACCGGTGGAAGGCGGCAACTGGATGACCGCGGAGCGGACGGTGGAGGAACCGGTGCGCGTGGTCGACAACGGCATCCGGAGTTTCATTCCGCCCACCTACTGCTTCGAACTACGAAACGAGGCCGGTGGGATCGTCGCGACCGTCTCTCAGGTCGTCATGACGGACAGCACACTGACCGACTTCGGCTTGCTCGCGGCATTGCGACGGGACGACGCGCAGGTCGTGGGCAGCATCACATCCTACGACCCAGGGGCCAGCGCGAGACGCCCCGGAGCCCGCTTCACTGTCACGCGTGTCATCGCTCCCTGAGGAACGCACCTCCTCGGATCGCCACCAGATATGAGAAGACCGCCACCTCCTATGAGGTGGCGGTCACCCTCGCATCGTTCCCTGCCTGGCAGGGGGCCCGCGTCGCGTACGAAGGGGATCAGCAGGTCCGCCCGACGTAGTACGCACCGTCGATCTTGCTGGCCGAGCCGAGCCAGGAAACACCGGGACCCACGCACCTCTCGTAGTTCGGGCCCCACACCTCCACCTCGATGACGACGCGCGAGCCGTCGCCCGTGCAGTGGTTGTAGTACGCGTCGCTGCCCGTCTCGTAGAACCCACAGGGGTTGGCGGCCGCAGTTGCCGTTGCGCCCGGGACCAGCGCAAGGGCACTGCTGACGGCCACGGCGGCGAGGACGGTGGGCAGGAAGCGGCGGACGCTCATGAACTTCTCCTTGTGCGGGTGAGATCCGACGCCGGAAGGCTCGGACACAGGCAGCATCCGTGATCGTCTGACACCAACTCAGCGTTTTTCCCGGACGAGGTGCGCGGGTTCACCCTCCTGGGTGCATCATCCATGCCTCCCGGCGAGCGGAACATGTGCCAGGCGGATCGTCCAGGCCCTACTCGGCCCTGTCCTCGTTTACTTGTCGAGCCATGACGAGTGATGTGGGGAAGGCTGAGCTCGGCGTGAAGTTCAGGCAGCTTGCGGACCGGGCCGTCATCCTGATGACTGCTGACCCAGCCACTGCGGTTGATCCTGGCGAGGTCCAGCACTGGAGGATGCTCTTCAGCGAAGAAGCCGAGGAGGTGCGAGATCTCCCTACTCGCAGTGCCTATCTCCGGCAGCACGTTTCGGGTCCCAGGGGTCGGTGAGACTCGGCCCTGGCGCCTGGGCGCGCCCGAGGGCCAGGGACTGCGGAACACCGAAAGGACACGAGATGCGTAGCAAGTGGATGCGGCGAGCAGCGGTGGCGGCGAGTGGCGTGGTCGTGGCCAGTGCACTGCCCCTTGTTGTCGCGAGTCCGGCCCAGGCGTGGTCGTGGGACTGCCAGGAGTATCTGCGGGACAAGGGATACAACGTGCCGGTCGGCGGCGAAGCCGCGGACGCGTGCTCGATCGCTGAGGACGGTGAGGGGTCGTCGAACTCCCTCTCCATCTGCCTCAGTCGGCTGGAGAGCCTTGATGTCGCCTGGAAGCACGCGAAGACCGCGTGTGTGCAGGGCGCAGCCAGGTAGGTCGCCCATGGCTGTTCTATCCGCCGGTACCTGTCCATCACCCCGTCCAGGCCGGCCGTCGTGCCTGCGGTGACGATGATTTCAAGGGCGACCGCGACCAGGTCACTGGCGAGGCGTACCAACCAACGACCCCCGGCAACCACGTCCCGGCATCAGGATCGGGTTCATCGCTCTGGGGATTGCCGTGAAATGATCTTTAGGGGCTGCCACCGGCTTTCCTGCGCGGGGTCGATCCTGCTGCCCCACACCAGCGCCCCACCGACCAGGCCGGGCATGTCCCGCGTGGCCAGGGCCGGGGCCGGGGCTTCGAGCAGGTCGGCGACGTCTTCCAGGTAGGTGACCAGTGTGTCGAGCTCGTCGTCGGGGCCTTCGTCGTAGCGGGACCAGCGGCCGAGGTAGCCGCTCGCGACGTCCAGGGGCATCAGGGCCTGGTTGCGGGGCAGGCATCCCGCGCCTCACGGGGCGCAGGCCTCGGCGATCGACAGGCTGTTCTCGTAGAGGTGGTGCCGGGTGATCCGGCCGCTCTCGACGGTGAGGTGCAGCGCGAACGGGCCCTGGAAGGACTTCCCCGTCGCGCGTACGGTCCCCGACAGGTGCCCCATCAGGACGGCGTCGGTGCCGTCGACGAGGAACGTATCGACGGAGGCGCGCGCGTCCTCGGGCACGGTGTGCTCCATCAACTCCGCGGACTGGGCGGCGCATTCGGCAGCGGTGGACCGCGGGCGGATCCACGGGACGGTGGGGTTCTCGGCGAGCAGCCAGTCGACCTCGTGGGCGAAGAGCGCGACGAGCCGCCCAGTGTCCCCGGCCAGCCGTGCGACAAGGAACTCCTGTACGACGGCCCGGGTGGCCTCGGCGACGGAACTCGCGGTGGTGGCTGAACCAGCCGTGGTGGCGGTGGACTTGACGGACATGGCGCTCTCCTCGCGGCTGCGGCCGGATCCCGGCGGGGGTTCCCATCGATGTGCTTGATCCTGCCGGGGGAGGGGAGAGAGGTCGATTACCTCGGGGGTAATGAGAGGCCACTAGTGACAGGGCATACCTACCTCAGCGGAGGTGTCGGCGTACACAGGAACGTCCCCAGCCTTGGACGGATGAACGTGGCCACTTCTTACCAGGGCGCTTTCACGGTCTGTGGCTTCTCCCTGTTCGCATGATCAGGCCCAGCCTCTCGCCCGCCCGGAAGTGACCTGTCTCGCTGAAGGTGAGCCGGTCTCGGTCTATCTGAACCATCTGGTCGCGCCTCTCAGTCAGCCTTGGCCATTCGCTGATCTGTCTCGCTCTTCCTGACCCATCGCCGCGCCAGTGTCCGTTCTCACTGGTCCTTTCAGAGTCTCACCGTGTTGCGCACAGATCTGGCGAAGTCTCCGGCGGCGGCCCAGCTGACAGCCTGGTTCGCCTGGTTTGCACCAGTCTGGGCTGATGTGGGTCTCATCGGAGTTGGCGTTTCTCATCGATGTCTGCCGAGGTCGAGGCGATCATGACCATGCCCGACGCGCGCGCATGCCGAGTTCAGGGTGTTTGCGGGAGCGTGGACGCGATTTCGGCCGTACCGATGAGTTTTGTGCGGATCCGCAGTCGATACCCCTGGATCCACCGACAGCGGTGGGCCTGTGCTGGGAACGTTCCAGCGCGGGAGGAAGCACATGGAGGCAGTGATGGGCGTCGACGACTCCGAGCACGAGCGCACGATCCGGACGGGCGAGCAGGGGACGCGGGTGAGCGGTCCCAGGGTGTTGGTGGCGGGGGCGAGCATCGCGGGACCCGCGCTGGCCCACTGGCTGCGCCGGCGGGGGGCCGAGGTGACCGTGGTGGAGCGGGCTCCCGAGCTGCGTCCCGGCGGGCAGGCGGTGGACGCGCGCGGGGTCGCCAAGGAGGTCATCGGGCGCATGGGGCTGGACGCGGCGGTCCGCGCGGCGTGCACCGACACCGCCGGCGCGCACACCGTGGACGCGGACGGGCAGGTGCTGGAGACCTTCCGCGCGGACGACGACGGTGGCGACGGGTTCATCGCGGACATCGAGATCCTGCGCGGGGACCTGTCCCAGGTGCTCTACGACGACACCCGCGACGGCGTCGAGTACATCTTCGGCGACCGAATCGCCGAGCTCGCCCAGGAGGCGGACGGGGTCGACGTGGTCTTCGCGGGCGGCGACCGGCGGCGCTTCGACCTGGTGGTCGGGGCCGACGGGCTGCACTCGGAGCTGCGGGCGATGGTCTTCGGCCCGCATGAGCGGTTCCTCCGCCACCTCGGGCACGTGCTGGCCTTCTACAGTGTGCCCAACGAGTTCGGGCTGGACCGCTGGCTGCTCGAGTACCAGGACCAGGAGTCCGGGAGCTCAGCCCTCTTGCGACCCATCCAGGACGCCTCCCGGGCGATGGCCATGTTCTACTTCGCCTCGGCTGACTCGGCTGACTTCGACGTCGACTACCGTGACGTCGCGGCCCAGAAGCGCCTGCTGCGTGAGCGGATGGCGGGCCTGGGCTGGCTGGCCCCGGACATCCTCGCGCACCTGGACGACACCCCGGACTTCTACCTCGACCAGGTCGCCCAGGTGGTGATGGACCGCTGGTCGAGCGGACGGGTGGGGCTGCTCGGGGACGCGGCGTTCAGCTCGTCGCCGATGTCCGGGCAGGGCACCGGGCTGGCACTGGTCGGCGCCTACCTGCTGGCCGGAGAGCTGGCCGCCGCCGAGTGGGACCCCGACACCGGGTTCGCCCGCTACGAGGCGCGGATGCGCTCGTTCGTCGAGGCCAACCAGGAGATCGGCCGATTGAACGCCCGCAGCCGCGACGTCCCCGGGCCAGACGCCGAGCCGCGCCCCGATTTCACCAGCGAATGGTTCACCGAGCTGGTCGGGCGCGCGATCAACGGCATCGAGCTGCCCGACTACGCGGGGGCGCCGGACTCCGCAGCCCCGGCCGGATCGCCGATCACCTCGTCAGCCAAGCCGTAGGTGTCACATAACGTGTCGAGAGGGACCACGGTTCGGTAGGACACCGCCGGACGACCTCCGCTCATGCCGCATGGTGCGCGTTGGAGCGCCCGTTCGGCGGCCACGCCACGTTCCGATGAGGCGGTGTTGACTCGGAAAGCTGACAAGATCGATGAGAATCCACTGCGCGGGGTCTCAGCGGTTCTGTCACTTGCCTGGTCGGCGCTCACCGGAACTGACAAGACCATTGAGACATCGACCCCGTGACGTCCAAGCCCATTGATCCCCAGCCGGATTACTCGCCCGTCTTGTCTCAAGGCAGTTGTCAGTGCGCAGCTCGCCGACATGGCTCCCTGACACGATGGATGAGAACGGACAGCCAGGCTGCCTACGGTCGTCGTACCAGGTCAGCGCCGAGTGGGGGTGGCTGGTGGACGCGGAGAGCTTCTGGCTGGAGTACGTCGACGCTCGCGGTGAACTGCACGGCGGGCCGCTTGAGGTGGTGTGGTCGGCCCGCGTCGAGGCAGCCGGGTGTCGGGCTACCGGCACCCGCGGGTGCGGCGCGAGCCGGTGGCGACGGAGCCGGGTGCCGGGCGTCGCCGACCTGACGGCCGCGGCCCGGCAGCCGGACCCCCGGCGGGCCAGTTCGACCGCAGCATCCGAACCCGATGCGCATCGCATCGCTCGCCTACAACGTCCGACAGGACGTTGTGCCCGCACCAAACACGCAATGCCGGTCTTGGAGCTGTCGAACCCGCATCACCCACAACAGCCCGGCTATCGGGTCTTGCTGGCGCCGCCGTTGATGTTGAGGACTTGGCCCGTGATGTGGCGGGCGGCCGGAGAGGCGAGGAAGGCGACCGCGCCGGCGATGTCGGCCGGGGTGCCGGGACGGCCGATGGCGGTGGCGGCGATGAGGGTGGCGCGGCGTTCGTCGGAGAGCTGGTCGCGGAAGAACTCGGTGTCGGTGATGTAGCCGGGCGAGACCACGTTGGCGGTGATGTCGCGGGGGCCGAGGGCGTCGGCAAGGCTCAGGTTCCAGGTGGCGAG
This sequence comes from Streptomyces montanus, assembly GCF_005786655.1. Lineage (NCBI taxonomy): Bacteria > Bacillati > Actinomycetota > Actinomycetes > Kitasatosporales > Streptomycetaceae > Streptomyces > Streptomyces montanus. Next base: position 59,366 of record NZ_VBZC01000014.1, on the reverse strand, counting down.
GCCCGCCTTGGATGCGCCGTACGAGTCGGCTCCCTGGTCGGCCGCGATGGAGCCGAGGTGCACCACCGCGCCACCCGGGGCGAGGCGGTCGTCGAGGGCCTTGGTGGTGAGGGCGGCACTGACGAGGTTCGCGTCGAGGTTGGCACGGAAGTCGCGGGCGTAGGAGCCGAGATCGGTCTTGCCGTCGGCATCGAAGACGATGTTGCCGCCCGCGTTGTTGACCAGTACGTCGACGCGCTCGGGGAGTTCGGCCACGAGCCGAAGGAGAGCCTCTGGGTCGGTGTGGTCGCAGATCAGGGGACGAACGCCGGTTTGGGCCGCGAGGTCGTCAAGGGGGCCAGGGCGACGGCCGGTGACGATGACGGTCTCGTTCTGGTCGGCGAAGTGGCGGGCGATGGCGCGGCCGATGCCCGTGCCGCCGCCGGTGACCAGGATGGTGCGTGACATACGATGAGCCCCTAGGTTCAGGTCTAAATTTAGAGCTAAACGTAACACTGGGGAGGGTCGGCATGGCAAGTGAACCCCTCACGCCGAAGAGCATGAGCTACCCGACGGACGGCGCATCCACGTACCCCGTGCAGGACATCGCGGCCTCCTGGGAGCGCGAGCGGCCCGGCACGCCCGTCGCGTCGATCGGGATCGTCACGCCCATCTGGCGGCTGGCGAAACTGCTCGGCGACGACCGGCGGCGGGTCCTCGCGCGGGCCGGGGTCGATGCCGCGACCCTCGACCTGCTGAGCGTTCTGCGGCGGAGCGGCAAGCCGTACACGCTGAGCACACGCGAACTCAGCCGGCGATCGCTGGTCACCGCGGGCGCCATCTCGCAGCGCGTCGCCCGCGCCGAAAGCGACGGGCTCGTCACCCGCCAGCCCGGAGAAGGGCGGCCGCGCACGGTCCTGGTCTCCCTGACCCAGGCCGGGCACGACCTGGTCGAGACCACCGTCGACCACGTTCTGGGCCGGGAGGCCGAGCTGATCGACGGCCTGACAGGCGAGCAGCAGGGCCAACTCACCGAACTGCTCCAGGTGCTGCTCCAGGATGTTCAGCGCCGGCTCGGCGACGACCGTATCTCCCATGTCGGCGAGGAGTGACCGGCCTACTGCAGGGCGGCCCGTGCCACCAGAGAAGACCCCGTACGTCTGCGCTCCTGGGCGTGCTGCTCCCCGTGGTCACCTAACGGGGAAGGTTCGTCTCCCAGGTCCGGGCCGGGGTCTCAGCAAGCTGGTTGAGACCTCCGCGCGGTCGTTGAGCAGCGAGGCCTGGTCGTCCGGGCCACACACTCGTGGCGCCGCTACCCGTCCGTGGAGAGCGGGCCCTCGCACTCATCGGTCCAGTGCGCCGGGAGGCTCAGCGCGGCCAGGCGCTCCAGAGCCTGCTGCGCCGTCATCTCGCGCCGCGCCCCTGAGGCCCCGCACCGGTCCGCCGGTGCGGGGCCGTCGTGTGCCGGCCGCGGACGACGCCAGCAAGCAGCGACTCCCGCCGCCGCGGCCTACTTGAAGCCCTCAGACGCCTCAGGTCCGCTCACCAACGCGGCGATGACGCATAACCCGCAGGACCTCGCTGCTCGGATTGAGTGAGACAGGCCAGTCGTCGCCATCTCACTCAACCTGAACCACTCCAGGTCACGGACTTACGATGGCCCACTTCTACTGAGACAGGACACGTTCAGTTGCGCACGAAAGAGTTCAGCGCGCAGGTATCCCGTCTCTGTCGATCTGGTCCCTGTCTCAAGTGATCTGGTCCGATTCGCTCGTCGTGTCAGATGATCTGGTTCGCCGCGAGCGGTGGACAAGGCGGTGGACAAAGATCGCGCGAGCGGCAGACTGGCCCCATGGCTGCATCGGATCCCAAGGCTGACCTTCACCTTTTACTTGCAGTCCGCCCGTGACGCCCTGCTGTGGAAGGTCGAAGGGCTCTCGCGTCGGTGATCTTCCTGGGGACGCCCGGCCTGGGCTCGTCGCACATGCCGTCCAGGCCGCGGTCCAGAAAGCGCCGGCGCCAGGTGCGGACTGTCTCGGGCGCGATGCCGGGACGGCGTGACACCTCAGCGATCGAGTGGCCCTCGGCGCATTCGAGAACGATCCGCGACCGCAGAGCCAAGGCCTGAGTTGTCGAGCGCCGGCGTACCCACCCCTAGGCACTGCCCGTTGGGCATCAGCTACGGACAACGGCGGGATCCTCGGCCCAGGACGACTCACGTCGAACCAACGACGAATCTCCGACTCAGGACCCTGGGCCGGTGTCCTCATCCGCCCTCGGCGGGGTCTGCGGAAGGGCCCGTCCGCGGGCCGGACGACGGTTGACGGGCTCTGCCGGGTGGGAATGCCGGGCGGCCGCCCGCGCCATACGCTCGGCATATGTCCGATTTCACCTCCGCCGGCGTGTCAGCCGAGGACCTTCCCGCACCGGCCGAGGGCCTGCTGCTCACGCACTTCCTTACGGTCGGCGACGTCCCTCGCTCGCGGGCGTTCTACGCCGATGTGCTGGGCGGGCAGGTGGTGCTGGACGAGAACCCCTGCATCATCAAGGTCGCCAACAGCTGGATCATCATGAACCCCGGCGGCGGGCCCACTGACGACAAACCCGACGTCGTCCTGCACACGCCGGAGGACCCCCACACCGTCTCCAGCTTCCTGAACGTACGGGTGGCGAACATCCACGGGTTCTACGCGGCGGCCCGCGCCAAGGGAGCCGAGTTCCTCACCCCGCCAATCGACCGGCGCGCCGAGCTGCGCTGCTACATGCGCGACCCGGACGGCTACCTCATCGAGGTCGGACAGGCCACGGGCCTGCTGAAGGGCATCCTGGCACGCACCAGCACCGAACCTGACCGCTGAACGGCGCCTCACGAGAGAGGCATCCCTCATGGCACACCAGCAGATCCCAGGTCTCGATCCGACCGCAACGCCCAGCGGAACCGGGTGCGTGGAGTGCTTGGCGGGGGACGGACCCGGGTGGTGGTTCCACCTGCGGCGATGCGCCGCCTGCGGGCACATCGGATGCTGCGACTCCTCACCCGCGCAGCATGGCACGAAACACGCGCGCGAGGCCGGACACCCCCTGCTGACCAGCTTCGAACCGGGTGAGGACTGGTTCTGGAACATCGAGACCGATCAGTACTACGAGGGGCCGGAGCTGGCCCCGCCCACCGCGCACCCGGCCTCGCAGTCCACTCCGGGCCCCCGGGACAAGGTCCCTGGGGACTGGGAGCGGCAGCTCCACTGACCGCGCTCGATCGTTGGACTCTCCGGTCCGGGAGTCAGATCTGCCGGACCGGGTCCGTGATGCCTCCGGGGCATGCGAGCGCCGCGATGTCCCATCCGGCGCGTCCGGCCCCGGCCTGGTAGGCGCTTTCGTAAAAGGCGAGGACGGCGGCACGGGGATCGGTCTCGACGCGGGCCGCGTCGTAGCGCAGCACGGCCAGGTGGCTGTCGCCGCGCGCGACCCACCGCGCGGACGCGGGGCTGAGCGGCTCCCCGGCCAGGCCGGCGGGCTCGGGGGCGGTGTAGGAGTAGAAGGCGGGGTCGGTGAAGGTGTCGTCGCCGAACCAGAAGCCGAAGCTCATCACTTCCCAGGAGTACGCCTCACGGGTAACGGGGTCGGCCTTTCGGGGCTGATCCGTCGCCCGGAGAACCGGCTGTGGGCGATGTCGAAGGTGTGCCAGAAGTGGTGCACCGGGCTGTTCTTTCCCGAGTAGCCCGCCGCGAACTCCTCCAGCACGGACGCCACCTGGCTCAGGACCCGCCAGTAGCGGTTGGCGGCCACGGGATCGTAGGTCGCGTGCTCGGTGTCCTGGGCGAACGGTCGGCCGGCGTCGGGCAGGTCGAAGGGCCTGGGAATGGCGATGTCCACCCGGATCCCCAGCGCGGTCAGAGCGGCCAGGGTCGCGTCGTGGAAGGACGCGACGGACTGGCCCGGAAGCGGGAAGGATCGCTCTTCGCCGTCCAGCGTCGCGACGATGAGCCGGTGGTCTACGAAGTCGAAGTCGATCGTGAAGATCGGATTCCCGTCGACCTGACCCATCGGACGCGTGGTGATGCCGCGCCCCATGACATGGAACGGGACCTTCCACCAGTGGTTGCGCCGGGCGCTCGCCGCCAGGCGGGTCTTGCCGACGATCTGTGCGAAGCGGTGCAGTGTCTCCTTGGTGTCCCGCCACTCCGTCAGTGGCATCGGTGGGAACAGCTCCATCACGCTCCCATGATGACCCCGCGGGCGGCGTCCGGCACCCGCGCCGGGGGCCGGAGGGAGCGGCGGTTCAGTCCTCGGCCACCAGAGCCGGCGTGGACACGTGCAACACCTCGCCGCGGAAGAGGGCAGGGCTGCGGCGCTGCATGACCAGCATCAGCCCGGGCCGGGCCCACGGCGATGACGAAGACCGAGCCGACGCCCGCGACCGAGCTGCCGGTGTCTAATGGCGTTCCGCCAGCAGGCAGCCCAACCAGGGCAGCAGTAACGATATTGAGAGAAGAAAACGGCATGAAATACACCAGGCTGGGTTCGACAGGGCTGAAGATCTCGCGGGTCTGTCTCGGCATGATGAGCTACGGCGATTCCGCCCAGCGCGCGTGGTTCCTGGACGAGGGGGCGGCCGAGCCCATCGTGCGTCGGGCCGCGGAGGCCGGGGTGACGTTCTTCGACACCGCGGACATGTACTCGCGCGGCGTGAGCGAGGAGATAACCGGGCGGCTGCTCGACAAGCTCTTCCCCCACCGTGACGACTACGTGCTCGCCACGAAGATCTACTTCCCGATGGGCTCCGGACCCAACGACGCCGGCCTGTCGCGCAAGCACATCCTGTCCGGCATCGATGCCTCGCTGCGGCGGCTGGGGACCGACCATGTAGATCTGTACCAGATCCACCGGTGGGACTACGAGACGCCGATCGAGGAGACCATGGAGGCGCTGCACGACGTGGTGCGCTCCGGCAAGGCCCGCTACATCGGCGCATCCAGCATGTTCGCCTGGCAGTTCGCCAAGGCCCAGCACGTCGCGGAGACGCACGGCTGGACGAAGTTCGTGTCGATGCAGAACCACTACAACCTGGCCTACCGCGAGGAGGAGCGCGAGATGATCCCGCTCTGCCTCGACCAGGGAGTGGGCTGCATCCCGTGGAGCCCACTGGCGCGCGGGCTGCTCGCCGGTTCCCGCGAACGCGGCGGCAAGAATCTCACGGTCCGCGCTGACAGCGACCAGTACGCCGAGGAACTGTACGGGGACGCCGACTTCGACGTGGTCGACGCGGTGCGCGAGGTCGCCGCTGAGCGAGGGCTGCCACCCGCGCAGATCGCCCTGGCGTGGCTGCTCGGCAAGTCCGCGATCAGCGCACCGATCGTGGGCGCGACCAAGCTGAACCATCTGGACGACGCCGTCGCGGCGGTGGAAGTGCTCCTGAGCGAGGAGGAGATCGCCCGCCTGGAGGCCCCATACCAGCCCCACCGAGTCATCGGCCACGCCTGACGGCTCAAGGCCTGGCCGGCATCTTCAGGGACTACCAGTCGTGGCTGACGACCCAGGCGTGGTATCAGTTCGAAACGGCAGAGCCGGACCAGATCAACTGAGACAACATCCGGGATCCTCTCGCCCAAGACCAGATCAACCGAGATTCCGAGCATCCCCACGTCTCAACTGATCTGGTCGCGGCAGGTCACAGAGCTGAGCCGGTGCCAGATCGTTTGAGACGGGACAGCAGGTCAGGGGCTCGGGCACTGAACTCTTCGGCACGGTCCGACACGAAGTTGTCGGACTGGCTGGAGCAGGTGCAGATGACAGACCTCAGTCGTCTCGTCGACGATGCGGCGGTCTGGGCGCCCCTTCACCGCATTGCCGGAACGCTCGACAAGTCACTGCCGGGGATCTTTGCGGCGGACTACGTCGAACGTCTGGAAGCGGCTCGCAGCAGGCTTCGTCCAGCGCTGGACGACAGCACCAGTGACGAGGAGGGTGCGGACGCATGAAGCCCCTCTCGGAGATGACTGAACGCGAGTACTTCGCCAGCGTCGGCCAACGTCCCGGCATGTTCGTCGGCAAGACCTCCTTCCACATGCTGACCGCATTCCTGACCGGCTATGACCAGCATGCTCTCCGGCACGGTGGGCACGGGCTCACCGGCTGGCACGACTGGCTCGTCGCCCGTCGCGGACGCGACTGCAACCACGCCTGGCCCGGCCAGGTCCTCCACATCGCCCTCCCAAACGGCTGGGACGACATCTGGAACCTTCCGCCTGAGGACGAGCAGCACGCGATCAAGGTCCTGTTCGAGCTCCTCGACGAGTTCGCTGCCGAGCGCGAAGTAGCGCAGGGCGCACAATTCTCAGATTGACTGAGACGCCGGGCCGCACCGCGTCTCACTCAAGATGCCCCATCGCTGGTCACGGCCTCGACGTGGTTCACCCTCACTGAGACAGGACAGGAAGCCATCCGTCAGAAGCGGTCGGCTTGTCAGCGCGTCCTGTTACGGTCCGTGCATGGTGAAGCGTGTGCCGTACACCGGCAATGAGAAGGACAGCCTGCGCACACCGACTTCTTCGGACGCCGCCCTCCTCCAACATCCGCACGCCCTTGCTCAAGTTGCACCCTCAAGTGCGCACTTCGCGTTCGACGGGGATCTTTGATCCGGTGTTCGGAATGCTGGGTGCCCCCTACAGTGAAGCCCATATGACACTCCTACATGCTCATGACTATGGGGGCGATGGCCCGCAACTGGTTCTACTGCACGGTTACGCACGGTCGCTCACCGACTGGGACGCCTCGGCCGCCCTGCTCTCCGCCGGGCACCGTGTCCTCGCCGTCGACCTTCCCGGGCACGGCCGCTCTCCCGGCATCTCCCCCTGGACCATCCCCACCGTGGTGCGGCACATCGCGGACACGCTCGAAGCGCATGGCGTGCCGGAGGCCGTTGTGGTGGGCCATTCCCTCGGCGGACTGGTCGCGGTCGAGTACGCCCGGGCGAACCCGGACCGTGCCCGTGCCGCCGTGAATCTCGACGGCTTCTGGTGGGGACGCGAGTACCCCGGCGCTGAACGGGTGGGTGAGGGGCTGCTGGCGTCGGCCGGGACCATCGCGCCACCCGAGTACATCGAGGAGCAGGTCACCAATTCCGCCCGGCTCGGGATTCCCGCCGACCGTGCGGAGGCCGCTACCCGCGCGGCCGCACGCCCGTTGCCCGACGGCAAGTGGCAGACGCTGCCGGAACGGGCGGAGGCGCTGGAGATCCTCGACGAACTCCACAGGCTCGGCGAGCTCGGTGTCACCAAATGGCTGGACGGGGTCGACTGCCCGCTGCTGCTGGTACAGGCCGGCCGACGGCTACCGCCTGCGCCTGGCATGGAGTGGTTCGACGATTTCAGCGCCCGGTTCGCACGAGGGGTCTCCGACGAGCTGGCTGCGCTCTCCCGCACCCGGCCGACGATCAGCGTCAACCGGATTGACGCCGCCCACCCCATGAACCTGGAGACCCCAGAAGCGGTGGCGACGCTGGTCGCCGGGTTCGTTCGAGGACTGCCCGACTGAGAACTCCTGACACAATGATCCCGGAAGCCGGTGCTGTCCCCGTCGGTGCCTGATTCGACGATTCCGTTTGGTTCACACGGACACGGGCGGGCTTTCCTGGCTGGCTGCGTCGAGTAGCAGTTTCGCGGCCACCCTCGCCCCGTCGGTGCGGATCGTGCCGGCCACGGCCCGCGCCCGTGCTCGGGTCTCGGGTGTCAGGGCTGTGGTGAGCGAGGCCGACAGGGAGTCGAAGGTCGGCGTCAGGCCCTCGTGTGCCGCGCCGATGCCCAGCTCGGCCACCCGCCTCGCCCAGTACGGCTGGTCTGCGATCCGGGGGACCACCACCTGGGGCGCGCCGGCCAGGGCCGCCGTAGTCGTCGTACCCGCGCCGCCGTGGTGCACGACGGCGGCCACGCGGCGGAACAGTGCCTGCTGGTTGACCTCGCCGATGACGAAGCAGTCGTCGGAGTCGTCGATCGGGGCCAGGTTCGCCCAGCCGCGGGCGAGGAGTACGCGGCGGCCCTGCGCGCGGCTCGCTTCGGTGGTCACCCGGGCGATGTCCTCCGGGGCGTGCGCGGCCATGCTGCCGAAGCCCACGTACACCGGCGATTCGCCGGCGTCCAGGAACGCCTCCAGCTCCTCCGGGAGCGGCCGGTCGTCGGGCAGGATCCACGCCCCGGTCTGCACGAGGTCGAGGTCCGTCATGCCCTGCGACGGACACAGCGTCGGGTCCGCCGCCAGCCACGGCCGGCCGGTGAGGACGTGGTCGCGGACGTTGTCCACCGGCGGCAGGCCGATCGCCGCCCTATGGCTGTTGAGCGCCTCGCCGTACAAGGCATTCACCCGCTGGGCGTCCTGCTCCCACAGCACCCGGTTGTCGGTCTCGCCCTCCGGGGACGGCGTGCCCGGCCGCCTCCCCGGAGGGAAGTGCCGCGACGGCAGGCCCAGGGTGTGGAAGCACGCGAGCACGTAACGGATGCCCAGTTTCTCGGCCACGTCCCGTGCGCCGGCCGGCATCAGTCCGGTCGCCAGCAGCGCGTCACATCCCTCGGCCGCCGCGGTGAGCGTCTCGAACCGTGCCGCGACCAGCTCGGGAGCGAGCCGGAACGCGTCCTTGGCCGTCGGTGGCTTCGCGCCGGCGACCACCGAGCGCACCGACGGGCCGAGCGGCACCAGCGGCACACCGACACGCGCCAGCAGCGCCGCGAACTCCTCGTCCGGCGGCGCGCACACCCGAGCCTCCGCACCGAGTTCCCGCAACTCCACCGCCAGTCCCGCCAGCGGTTCGACATCTCCGCGCGATCCCCATGTCGTCAACAGCACACGCACTTCGCGACTCCCGTTTCTGCAGGTCGTGGCTTTCGGCCGCCGATTTTGCGATACAACCCGGGTCTTGCCGCAAGCCCCCCGGTGCGCTATAAGTTGAGAGTGGCAAGGAGTGGGATCTCCTTGCCTTTGTCTTTTGGTCGTCCGCTGTGGACGGACAGCCTCCTCTCGAAGCGGCCCGAGCCGACCATCACCACAATCACGGACAGCAGTAACTACGGCAAAGCCCGCCGCAGGCCGGGGACCGGGTCCACGCTCGCTCGCCCTCCGCTCGGCCTGGATCGATCACGAAGGTGAACTCCCCGTGGTCGAGGGCACGTTGGTCCGAAGGCCAGACCTCCGCCCTCCGTGGGAGAAACTCGCCGCACCTGAGCAGTGCAGCGTCGGACAGCCCGCCTGCGCGGCACCCGGACGGAGTTGTCGGCGGATCTGAGAGCCGACTTCGTTGCCTCCAAGATCGAGGCGATCGCCTCGAACCCGAAGGTGTGGCGCAAGACCGCTTTCATCCGCAACTACGACGAGAACGACGGCCTGTTCGACCACGTGGCCCCGCCCACCCCGCCCGCGGGCACGGCGGGCGGGATCGTCCAGGGCCTGCCGATAGGCAGCGGTTTCCGCGTCCCGGCCATCATCATCTCGCCCTGGACGGTGGGCGGTTGGGTGGCCTCCGAGGCCTTCGACGACACCTCGGCGCTGCAGTTCCTGGAGCGGTTCACCGGCGTCGAGGAGCCGAACGTCCGCGACTGGCGACGTAGGACGTTCGGCGACTTCACCTCCGCCTTCCGCTTCACGCATGCCCGCCCGCGCCCGCCCCGTCTGCCCGACGACACGGCGGAGCAGTTGGAGAAGGCGAAGGGTGAGGTGGCAACGCTGCCGAAGCCGACGCTGCCGGGCGCCTCCAGGGGGACACCGGCGTACGCATCAGGAAGACGGTGGTGAGCCGGACCAGGCGGGGTGTGCGGCTCCGGTCGGTTCGCGCTGGTGAAGACCAAGGGAGTTGGTCCTCCATCTGATGAGGACGCGGTGTCAGCTCGCCGCCTTCCCGATGAGCTCGACGATCCGTGCCTCGGCGGCGGCGGTCAGCTCCGTCAGGGCATAGGCGGTGGGCCACATGGCGCCTTCGTCGAGCTTCGCCTGGTCGCTGAAGCCGAGCGTGGCGTACCTGGTCTTGAACTTCTGCGCGCTCTGGAAGAAGCAGACGACCTTGCCGTCCCTGGCGTACGCGGGCATTCCGTACCAGAGCTTCGGCGAGAGGTCCGGCGCGGCGGACTTGATGATCTCGTGGAGCCGCTCGGCGAGAACGCGGTCCGCGTCCGCCATCTCGGCGATCTTCGCGAGCACGTCCCTCTCCCCGTCCGCCTTGGCCCTGCGCGGGCTGCGGCGCGCGGACGCCTTCAGCTCCTGGGCGTGCTCCTTCATCGCGTCGCGTTCCTCGGCCGTGAACCCGTCGAACTTCTTGTCGGCCGTGGCAGTGCTCCGGACGGACTTCTGCGCCTTCGTCATGGCAGGTTTCCTTTCTTGCACAGAGTGATCGATATTTCTGCAGGGTCTGTGGGGCATGGGCATTCTGCGGCGTGACGTCGTCCTGCGAGTGCCGACGGCCGGAGGCGGATGTGTTCTCGTGTGGCGGTCAGTGGCAGTCAGTGGCGGTCAGTCGAGCCAGCGGCCGTCGCACATGAGCTCGCGTCCCGGCAACTCGTTCGCCTCGCGCCAGGTCTGGATGCGGCGCGGGGTGACACGGAACCAGCGGTACGGCGTGGCCAGCGCGCGAGGGTCGAAGTCGGTGCGTGCCGCGAACCGGTCACCCTGCTGCTGCGGCAGCGCGTCGATCTCGAGGACCTCGACCTCGCCCTCGATCATGGACACGTCGCGGGTGGTGCCCAGCCCCAGCCGAGTGGTCCGGGTGGCGGCCAGGTTCCTGCCGGTCGGGCTGTCGGCCGGGGTGGCCACCAACAGCGTCTCGCCGTCCCAGTCGAAGGACAGCGGCACCAGATACGGCGCGCCGTCCGCCGAGGCACTGGCCACCCAGACATCGACGTCATGGGTGAGCCGGTGCTCGGTGTCGCGGCGACGTTGAGCGCGGGAGCGGGGGCCGGCGCTCATCGGACCTGCAGCAGGCCGAGGGCGTTGCCGTTGGGGCGGGTGACGGTGGCCAACAGGCGGCCGCCACCGACATCGTGCGCGGGTTGCTTCACCGTGGCGCCCGCAGCGATGAGCCGGCCCTGGGCTTCGAAGCCGACGTAGTAGGACTCGTCGATCCGCTTGGCCTTCACCAGGTCGGACAGGGGATGCAGTACGGCCCGGAACCTCTGTGGGGACGAACCGGTCATGGTCACTCCTGTGGTCGTGGGTCACGGTCGACCCGGTGTGTCCTTCCGGGCTCGATCGCTGTGGTCACAGCCTCTCCCGGCCGGGGTACGGTCCGCCTCCGTGCCGGCCACGGAAACGACCACGGATCCACCACGGATAATGACTCGGTGTCCAGTCCAGTGGTCTCAGCTCGGGAAGCCGAAGTGCTCGCGCTGCTCGGGGAACATCTCAGCAACGCGGAGATCTCCGCGCAGCTGTTCATCTCCGTACGCACCGTCGAGTCACACGTCTCCGCACTACTGCGCAAGCTTCAGGAGCCGGACCGGCGGGCGCTTTCCCGGCGCGCGGCCGAACTCGCCCGCGCCGAGCAGTCGCGCCCGGTACCCGCCCTCCCGGCACCGCTCACAGCGTTCATCGGCCGGGTACGGGAGCGCGCGGAGTTGGCCGAGGCGGTGAAGGCGCGCCGGCAGGTGACCGCGGTCGGTCCGGGCGGAGTGGGGAAGACCCGGCTCGCGCTGGCGGTGGCAGCGGAGGCGGCCGACGACTTCGCCGACGGGGTGTGGTTCGTCGACCTGGCCCCGATCACCGATCCGGGGCGGGTGGGAGCGGCGGTCGCAGCCGCCGTGGGTGTGGGGGAGCAGCCCGGGCGCGGTATCGACGAGGCGGTGCTGGCCGCGCTGGCGGACCGTCAGGCGCTGCTGGTGCTGGACAACTGCGAGCAGATACGCGACGGGGTGGCGCCGTTCCTGGAACGGCTGCTGGTGGCCTGCCCGCGGTTGCGGGTGCTCGCGACGAGCCGGGCCCGGATGATGGTGCCGTTCGAGTGGGTCTTCGAGGTTCCGCCGCTGTCCTGGGCCGGCGGCGGCGAGTCGGAGGCCGTGACCCTGTTCATGGAACGGGCGGCGGCGGTCGGCCGACCGCCGGACCCGGCGGTACGCGACCGGATCGCGGCCGTCTGCGAACGGCTCGACGGCATGGCGCTGGCGATCGAACTGGCGGCGGCACGGTGGCCCACGCTCGGACTGGACGGTCTCACGGCCGGCCTCTCCGACCAGCTGCGGATCCTCGCCGGCGGACCCCGCGCGGACGACAGGCACCGGTCGGTGCGGGCGGCGCTGGACTGGAGCCATGACCTGCTTCATCCGCAGGATCGGGCGCTGCTGCGCAGGATTTCGGTGTTCGTCATGCCGTTCGCGGCTGAGGCGGCCACCGCGGTGGCCGCGTTCGCCCCGCTGGATCCGGCCGCGGTCGCCGACGGGCTCGGCCGGCTTGCCGAACAGAGCCTGCTCGCCGCGACACCGTCCGCGGCCGGCACCCGGTACCAGGCGCTGGAGACCATCCGCCAGTACGGGGCGGAGCGGCTCGCCGACGCCGGTGAGCTGACCGACGTCCGATCTCGCCACCTGGGTTGGTGCCTGGCCGGCGCGACCGCCCTCACGGAGGCCGAAGGCGCGGACTGGCGCGCGCGGTTCGACGCGATGGCAGAGGACCTCCGAGCCGCCCTCGCCTGGGCCGCCGGCCGGCCGGAGCAGCGCGTGGACGGCTGCCGTCTCGCCCTGTCCATGGCCGAGCTGACCTTCACCCGCAACCTGTTCGGCGAGGCCCAGCAGCGGTTCGAGCAGGCGGCCGCGCTCGCCGGTGACGTCACCGGTACCGCCGCGGCGCTGAGGGAGGCCGCCGGGGTGGCTGGTTGCCGCAAGCTCGGCGACGACATGTTCCGTCTGCACCGTGCGGCCGCGGAGGCCGCCCGCCGGGCCGGCGACACCGCCGGCGCCGGCCGCGACCTGGCTGCCGCCGCCACCGTCGCGTACCGCTTCTCCAGTGAGTTCACACAGATCCCCGCCGTGGACGAGGTGACCGCCGTGCTCGCGGCGGCGCGAGAGCTGTCCGGCGACGACGACCCGGCGGCCGAGGCGGCGGTCGCGCTGGCCGAGGCCGCGGTGATCGTGGATGCTTTCGGCGCGGTCCAGGGAGATGTCGACAACACCGCGCAGCAGACGGTCGAGTACGCCGAACGGGCCGTCGAACTCGCCCGGCGGGCGGGCGACCCGGTGGCCGAGTCCGCCGCCCTCGACGCGCTCTCCGGCGCCCGGACCTGGGCCGGTGAGCCCTTCGGCGCCGCGGCTGCCGCCCGGCGTCGGATCGACATCCTGACTTCGGCACCGCACGCCCCCGCCAGTACGCACGAGCGGATGGATGCCCTCGCCATGGCCGCCGGAAGTGCCCTCGGCGTGGGTGACCTGCCGCTGGCCCGCCGGTGGGGCAGTCAGCTCGCCGACCACCCGCTGTTCGCCGAGGTGGGACACCACGCCACGTCCTGGCGCCTGATCGCGGACGCGTTCGCGGGCAACGCCGACGAGGTACTCACAAACAGCGTGAGATTCCTCGACGCGTGGAAGCAGAGCGGCCGACAGCGGTCGTTCTCGCTCGGCCCTGCCGCCGCGTCGGTCGCGATGATCCACGGCTTGCGCGGCGACCACGACGCCCGGGCAACCTGGCTCGGGATCGTCGACCGGGCGGGCACGGCGTCGGAGCACCGCCATGGCTACGGTGCGGTCTTCGACGCCATGGTCCTGCTCCATCACGGGGACCCGGACGCGGCCCTGGAGCGGGTCGCACCGGAGCCGGATCAGGTGTGGAAGTGGGTCTCCTGGATCTGGCTGCACTGGTATGTGGCGCTCCGGGCGGAGGCTTCGGTGCTCGCCGGGCACCCGGACGCCCGGGACCGGGTCGACGCCGCCCGGAGCCTGGTCGCCGGCAACCCGGTCGCCGCCGCCCAGCTGGACCGGGCGCAGGCGCTGCTGGACGGCGACCTGACGCGGCAGCTCGCCGCCGCGGCGGCATTCGACGCCGCGGGCTGCCGCTACCAGTCGGCGCGCACACTGCTGCTCGCCGGGAACGGCCATGCCGCCGCCGGCACGGCGGCGCTCGCCGACCTCGGCCTCGCTCCCACCTCTGCATGAAACACCCACCGCGGACGGTGCTGTTCGGGGCGGGGCGACCGGACGGTGGCTTCAAAGACTGCTTCCTGCCGTGTGATCACGGCAGTCGACGCGCTGCTGGCGGTGCCCGCACCGGGCGTTCGTGTCCGGCGCCGCCGGAGAGCTCCACGAAGTCCTGCAGGAACAACGCCGGCCCGACCGGGCGACCTGGAATTCGCCGCGCACCTCAGCCTGACCGCAGGCATGGGAAGTCACAGGACGCTCAAGCGGCCCGAGCGGGGATCAGGGCGTCGGCAACCGTGGCCGTCAGCCCTCCACGTGGGCCGGCCACAGGTCGGGATCGGTCGCTGAGGTCCAGTGGGTCCGGCGGCGCCGGGCATCCGGGTCCGGCCGTCCACGTCGCGGGTGCCGGCCCCCGCTCCTGCGCCAGGTCACGCGATCTCGAGGACGTCCCGTACGGGGCGGCGTGGCGTGGCAGGGCCCCGGGGGCCGTATCCGAGGCGTAGCACCATCTGTGTGTGCCCCCTGCCCGACACCGGGTCGCGGATCAGGGGCCGCAGGTCGGGGCTCTCCAGCGGATGGGACGTCAGCGAAGTGGCCAGGTCGGCCAGGGTGGCCTCCAGCAGGACGCGTTCCAGCGCCTGTCCGGCACGCAGCCAGTCCGCGGCGGTGTCACCAGGGGTGCTGAGCAGGGCCAGGTGCGGTGTGTGCTCGAAGGCGGTGGCGCCGCGGTCGGCCACCGGCCGGCGTCCGGCGAAGTCCCGCTGCGGCGCTTTCCCGTCCCGCTTCCGGGGTCCGAACGCGTACTCGGGGACGCCGTCGACGGCGATGTCCGCCTCCGGTCCGAGCCGAGTCCAGCGCTCCAGGTCCTCCCTGGCCTCGCTGGTCATGGTGTCCCGGCTCTCCGCGTCATGCACCAGGTCGAGCACGGTTTCGGTGTGCCAGGGGCCGGGGAGCAGGAGCGCGGCTCCCTCCTGTGCCGCGGCGTCCCGCAGGGCGCCCAGCACCTCTTGCGGGATGTCCCTGTCGGCGAAGGGATGGCGGCTGGTGTGCCGCTGCCGGATCGCCGGCTGCAGCCGCACGAGATCGTCCTGGTCGCGCGGAGGCCCGGACGGGACGGTCAGGCGGACGGTCGCGAGCAGCAGCGGGTCCCGCGGCTCGGGCAGTAGCCGGGTCTCGGGCATCAGGCCCGTGTGGGCGGCGGCGACGCGGAGGTTGAACAGCGCGGCGCCACAGCCGATGTGCAGCGCCCGGTTGTCGGGATCGGAACTGGGCATGGCCCGGTCGGGATCGCCACGCAGCACAAGGAGCTGCTCGGCGGTGACGTAGCGGAAGCGCCAGGGCTGGGCGTTGTGCATGGACGGGGCCGCCGTGGCCTCGGCCACCAGCGTGGTCACCGTCTTCTCGTCGAGCTGTCGCAGAGCCATGGCATCCTCCTCACTCCCACCGCACACCGTGGTGTGAGCTACCGGGTACCCGGTAGTGCGTCCAGGTGCACGTTACGGCGTGGCCGCGGTAGTGGCCGTTGCGGGCCGGGGTCCGGTCAGCGCGCGCCCGGCGAGAGCGGGTTCCGGTGTCCTGCCGGCCGTCCCCGCCCCTCAGCCGGCTACTGCCGCCGGCCGGCGCGCATCCGGCGGTGAATACGCTCACGAGGTCTTGCGGGCCCACTGGGGTCCGACCAGGCGCCACTCCCGTGCCCACTGGTCGTAGCGCCTCTGGTCGAGCCGCCATCGCGTGACACGTCCGGCCGCGTATGTCACGCCGCCGACCGCGAGTGCGGCTGCGGTACCCGCGTAGCCGGCGAATACGGAGGCCTCGGCCACAGTGGTCGGCTCTGTCGTGAGATTCCCCTGGTTGTCCGTCCACACCTGGACCATCGCTCCGGCCTTCCGGCCGGCGTCCACCATGGCCGTGCCCGTGCGTGTGGTGCCGTCCGCAGCCGTCCAGCGGACCTTGGCCCGGAACCGCGCGTTGCCGGCTCCCGCCTCCGTCACCACGACCTCCGGGGTCCTTTCGAGAAGTACGGCTTGGACGTCATGTCGCCCGGCGCGCTGCTGTGCCAAGAAATCGTAGGTCGCGTGCGCCGCTGCCAGGCCGGCGAGCACGCCGCCCAGCGCGATGACCGTCCCCATGGCCAGCACGATCCACGCTTCGACGATGTCGTCGTGACGCCGCAGCGGATTGCTCCGCCACCGCCACAGCCTCTGCTTCGTACGGGTGTCCTTGCGCACCGGTCCGCACCTCCTCATGGGCGCTGTCAGTCATCAGCACTGTGAGAACGGTGACACTGGCGTACGTCAGGACGGATGGGCCTGTCAGACCGGACCCGTGGGCCGCATGGGAGCCAACCGGGATGGAACAACGGGCCATTCGGCCCTCACTGCTGCACCCCGCGGATCCCACAGAGCGCGCGCTGCCCATCCCGGTGGGAGCAGCGGTCTTCAACCTCTGTGTCGCGGATCTTCGTAAGTATCGAGCCCGAACTGGTCACCGGACGCGAACTCGTGGGAGGGCGCACGATGTACGGGGTCGACCTGGCCTCCTGAACACCAAGGCTCCGGGCAGGGAGCGCGCCATGGCGGTCGACGTACCCGTGCCGGGGCGCGACGAGGCGGTACTCAGGGCGCGTCGGTGTGCAGCGGCACTGTCCATTCCAGGGCGGTGCCGGTGGGCTGATGGGGTGTGAGAGTGATGGTGCCGCCGAGGTTCTCGGCGCGGGTGCGGATGTTGGCGAGACCGCTGCGGCGGGTGACGGCGGGGTCGATGCCGCGGCCGTTGTCGGTCACCCGCAACCGCAGAGTCGTGTCCGTGGCTTCGGCGGTGACTTCGACGGCGGTGGCGTGGGCATGGCGCGCCGCATTGGACAGGGCCTCACGCAGCACCGCGAGCAGCTGCTCACGGTGGTCCTCGGGGACGCCGGTGTCCAGAAGACCGCTCATGCGCAGCGCGGGAGTGAAACCGAGCGTCTCGGCGGCCTGGCTCACCTCGGCCACGAGCCTGGCACGTAGCCCGGCGGTGTCCGGGCGGGCGCGCTCGCTCAGGGCGTAGATGGTGGACCGGATGACCTTGATGGTGTCGTCGAGGTCGTCCACCACCCGCTGGACGCGCTCGGCGACCTCGGGCCGGTCCCCTACGCGGTTGAGGACCGACTGCAGGCTGAGTCCGCCGGCGAACAGGCGCTGGATGGCCAGGTCGTGCAGGTCACGGGCGATGCGTTCGCGGTCGTTGAGGACGAGCAGCTCTTCGGCGTCACGGCGGTGCTCGGCGATCTCCAGGGCGAGCGCGGCATGGTCGGCGAACCCCGTGATCATCTTGACGGTGGCATCGGGGAAAGCCGGGCCACCCTGCCGGTTCGCGACCTGGAGCACACCGCGGACGCGCTCGCGGGTGCCCAGCGGGATCAGGAACGCCGGACCCAGGTCCAGCACGGCCGCGCTGCCGGACTCAGAACGCGGGTCCTGGCTGAGGGAGTCGCTGACGATCGTCTCGCCCGAGCTGAACACCTTGGCGGCCAGGCTGGTGCTGTCGGGCAGAGCCAGTCCCCGTACTTCACGGGCGTCGGTTCCGTCGGCGGCCTCGACGACCAGCTTGCCGGTGTCGCTCACCGGCACCGCCAGCGTCACCAGGTCCGCGCCGGACAGGTCACGGACGGTGGTGGTGAAGGAGTGCAGCGCTTCGTGGGGGTCGGCGCCCGACAGCAGGGTGCGGGTCAGCTCGCTGCTCGCCGTCAGCCAGCGCTCCCGGCGGCGGGCGTCGTCGTAGAGCCGGGCGTTGTCGATCGCCACACCGGCCGCGGCGCCGAGGGTGCGCAGCACCGCCTCGTCCTCGGCGTCGAACTGCTGACCGCCGTTCTTCTCCGTCAGGTAGAGGTTGCCGAAGATCCGGTCGCGGACCTGGACCGGCGTGCCGAGGAAGGTGGTCATCGGGGGGTGGCCGGGCGGGAAGCCGACGGAGTCCGGGTGCTCGTTCAGGACCGTCAGCCGCAGCGGGTGGGGCTCACGGATGAGCAGGCCGAGGATGCCTTCGCCCCGCGGATAGTGGCCGATGCGGGCGATGGTCTCCTCGTCCACACCCACGGTGATGAACTGCTTGATGCCGCCCTCGTCGCTGAGGACCCCGAGCGCCCCGTAGCGGCAGTCGACCAGCTTGACCGCGGACTCGACGATCCGGTGCAGCACCACGTCCAGGTCCAGGTTGCTTCCGATGGACAGGACCGCGTCCAGGAGAGTGTGTACACGGTTTTGGGTGTCGCGCACCCGCTGCACCTGCTCCTGAAGGTCCTCCAGCAGCGCATCCAGGCGCAGCCGCGGTGTCGCGGGGACAGAAGCCGACTGATCCCGCGGATCGCGCGCGCCCTGGTCCATCCCTGTTCCCCTCACTGCCCTGCGACGTCCGTCCCATCATGCCCGAACGGCCCTGTGCCCAGTCGGGTGTCTGCGTCGATTCAGAGTGAGCGGCGGCCCGTGGGACGGGGCGTATCCGACCAGGCACTTGTCGCACCACAACACGACGCAACGCAACGCACAAGATGCCCACTGTCGCCCATGGGAGGCAGATCGTCCCTCTTGCATCCGCTTCCGCGGAGCGATCATCGAGTCAGGCACGGGCGCCGGCTACGGCATCCGCGAGGGGTTCCCCCATCCCCATCGGAACGGCGACCGCGCCAGGGGGGGATGGCGTGCCACTGGGCAGGGCAGCGGCCCGGTCGGTGGACCGTCACCGACCGGGCTCGTCGTCACCACAGGCTCAGGCCCGGTGAGAGTCCCCTGCCCGGCTGCTTCGTTCGGAAGGGCCGAGGGAGTGGTCGCCGCCGCCCTCCGCCGGCCGTTGCCGTGGTCTCCGGCGTGGGCGGCCTTGTCGGTCTGGCGGCGCAGCCGGTCCTGGAGCTGGTCGACGAGTTCCCGGCCGGTGGCCTCCTCGGCGAGGACGACCACCTGACCACCGTGCGACTGCGTTCCGTCACGGAGGGCTCCTTCTGCTGGTCTTGTCGGTGTGGTTCAGGCTGACGCGTCGGGCAGCCACAGGTCGGGCCCGCAGGGCGTGGTCGGCGGGGGACCGGTCGGCGTGCAGGACCAGCATCGGGCGGGGCAGGGCGAGACCTTGCCGTCCGGCGCGGCGTCCGTTCACTGTTCGCGGCACCACTTCCGGTACGCGGCCACAGCCGTCGGCAGGGTGGGAAACGTGTGCTCGGTGCCGACGGTGTCCGCCAGGCCGTAGGACTGCAGGTCGTCCAGCAGGTCCTGCTTGACGCGGGCGAGGGCGAAGACGATGCCGCGGTCGGTGAGTTCGCGGCGGAGGGCGTCGACGGCGTCCAGGGCGGTGATGTCGACTTCCACGTTGGCCTCGGTGTTGAGGACGAACCAGCGTACGGGGCCTTGCTGTTCGTCGACCGCGGCCAGAGCCCGGCGGTGGAAGTCCTCCGCGTTGGCGAAGAACAGGGGTGAGTCGTAGCGGTAGACCAGCAGGCCGGGGATCGTACGGGCCTGTGGGTAGTCGTCGACGTCATGCATGCCGGCCACGCCCGGCACCAGCCCCTCGACGGCGTCGTGCGGGCGGGCGACCCGGGTCAGCAGCTCCGCGATCGACAGTCCGACGGCGACCAGCACCCCGTACAGGATGTCCAGGACGAGTACCCCGGCGAGGCAGCCGAGCGCCAGCAGCAGCTCCCTGCGGCGGAAGGACGCCAGGCGCCGGAAGCCCGCCAGGTCGATCATGCGGGTGGCCGCGTAGACGACGAGTGCGCCCAGTACGGCCGAGGGGGTGCGGGACAGCAGCGGGCTGAGGAAGAGCAGCACGGCCAGGACGGCAGCGCCGGCGATGAGTGAGTACGCCTGGCTGCGGGCGCCCACCGAGGAGGCCAGCGCGGTACGGCTGGCGCTGCTGCTCACCGGGAAGCCGTGCAGCGCACTCGCCCCGAGGTTGGCGGCGCCCAGGGCGAGGAACTCCTGATTGGGGTCCAGCGTGTCTGTGTCTGTGGCACGGCCGGCGAAGGCCCGTGCGGTGAGGATGAAGTCGGTATACCCGACGAGGAGGACCCCCAGCGCGGGCAGCAGCAGGTGGGGCAGCTCGGTCAGGTCCGGCAGGGCGAGGCCGGGCAGGCCGGCGGGGACGTCGCCGATCACCTTGATGCCGTGCCGGTCGTCGAGGTCGAAGACCGCCACCGCCGTCGTAGCCAGCACTACGGTCAGCAGAGGGCCGGGCACTGCACGGATGTAACGGGCGGCAGCGAAGAGGAAGGTCAGCGCTACGGCGGAGAAGACGACGGTGGCCGGATGGGCGTCCGGAAGGTTGCGGACGAAGGACCACAGCTGCGGCAAGAACGCGGAGCCCGTGCTGTCGACACCGGTGAGCTTGGGCAGCTGATCCACGGTCATGATCAGCGCCACTCCCGCCAGATAACCGATGAGCACCGGCCGGGACAGCAGATCCGCGATGAATCCGAGCCGTGCCGCCCAGGCCGCCACGCACAACAGGCCGACCGCGATCGCGAGCGTGGCCGCCAGCGTCGCGTACCGGGCCGGGTCTCCGGCGGCGAGAGGACCGACCACCGTCGCGGTCATCAGGGCGGTCGTCGACTCCGGGCCGACGGAGAGCAGGCGGGAGGAACCCAGCAGGGCGTACAGGCCGAGCGCGGGCAGGATCGCCCACAGCCCGGCGACCGGCGGCAGCCCGGCCACTCCCGCGTACGCCATCACCTGGGGCACGAGGTACGCGGCCACCGTCGCCCCGGCCAATACGTCGGCCTTCAGCCACGAGCGCCGGTAGCCGAGGAGCGTGCCGAGCCCGGGCGTCAGACGGCGCCACCGCGGAACGTGGCCGCCCGAGCTCTGGGGCATGTGTCTCCCTCCACCGAGTGGAGCTCAGGATCCACTGAGACGGCGGTCCCGCGCGAGATGCCGAGCACAGCCCCACACCGCGCCTGCCGTTCACAGGGCCGGTCGGCCCCACCCAGGGACCTGCGGCCCCTGCACCACGAACTGTCGTCCCACGACGCTGGAATCACATCCCCGTTGAGGAGGCAGAACCATGGTCCACACCGTTGTCGCAGGCTTCGACGGCTCGGCCGAGAGCCGGGCAGCCGCAGAGTGGGCGGCCCGTGAGGCGAAGCTGCGCGGTCTGCCGCTCAAGCTCGTACACGTCTGGGAGCCCGTGCCCGAGCCCATCGCCCAGGCACCGCTCCTCGGTGCCGAGACGCAGCAGCACTGGAGCGAGCGGATACCGCGGGAGGCGGCCGAAGGACTGAGGCGGCGTCACCCCGGCGTGGACGTGACCGTGGAACAGATCAGCGGTCGGCCCGGCGAGGTGCTGACACGCGTGGCGAAGGACGCCGAACTGCTGGTCCTCGGCTCCCGTGGCCTGAGCGGCATCGGAGGCTTCATGGTGGGCTCCGTCGGCCAGGCCGTCGTCGCGGGTGCAGAACAGCCCGTGGTCCTGGTCCGCGCCGGGGAGCAGGCCGCGGACGAGCACGCGATGGACCCGGCGGGAATCCCGTCCGCCGCGACCCCGTTCCGGCCGGTCGTCCTCGGCCTCGACACCGACACCCCGCACGAGGCGGTGATCGAGTTCGCCTTCGACACCGCGCTGCGGCGGGAGACGGACCTGCTGGTCGTGCACGGCTGGAACCCGCCGCCCTACTACGCGTACGGCATCCCGGTGGATGGCGGACTCCACGCTGAACTGTCCAAGAAGGACGCTGCCGCCCTGAAGGACGTCCTTCGTCCGTGGCGCCAGAAGTTCCCCGCTGTCGAGGTCATCGAGGAGTCCCGGTTCGGCAGCCCGGCCATCCATCTGGTGGACGTCTCCAGGGAGGCCTCTCTGGTCGTCGTGGGCCGCCGTATCCGTCGCTCGCCCCTCGGTGCGCATATCGGCCCGGTCACGCACGCCGTGCTGCACCACGCAGCCGCCCCCGTCGCCGTCATCGCGCACGGCTGACGCATTCCCGAGAAGTGAGGACGTGAGGACGTGAGGACGATGGAGCATCCTCTGGTCGTGGGTGTCGACGGTTCCGAGCCGAGCCTGCGTGCCGTCGACTGGGCGGCGGACGAGGCCGCGATCCGCGGGGTGCCGCTGCGGTTGGTGTATGCCTCGCTGTGGGAGCGGTACGAGGGTGCGGCGCCGGCTCAGGATCTCGGCAGGACGTCCGAGCAGATACTGGCAGACAAGATCGTCGATGCCGCCGTGCAACGTGTCCACCGTCGCCGTCCGGACGTGAAGGTGGAGGCCGAGGTGACGCCCGACGGCCCGGTGCCCGCGCTGGTGCGCGAGGGACAGGATGCCTCCGTGCTGGTGCTCGGGTCGCGCGGCCGCAGCGGCTTGGCCGAGCTGCTGCTCGGCTCGGTGAGTCTCGCCGTCGCCGCCCACGCCGACTGCCCGGTGATCGTGCTGCGCGGCCACCAGGACAACCGGGCGCAGCCCGCGACGCACGGGCGCATCCTGCTCGGTGTCGGCGAGGACACGCGCAGCTCGGCGGCCGTGCGCTTCGCCTTCGAGGAAGCGGAGCGACGGGGAGCCGTCCTCGAGGCCGTACGAGCCTGGCGGTGCCCCGCGCACCAGACCACCGACCATCCCCTCCTGGCGGGGGAACCCGCCAGGCTGCACGAACAGCGGGCCGCGGAGACTCTGGAGGCCGCGCTGAACGAGGCGGCCGCGGAGCACCCGTCCGTGGAGCTGCGTCGCCGCACCGCCGAGGGCTCCGCCCGCAATGTGCTGCTCGACGCCTCGCGCACCGCCGACCTCCTCGTCGTCGGGGCCCGGCGCCCGAGGGGACACTTCGGACTGCAGCTCGGTCGTGTCGCCCACACCGTGCTGCACCACTCCGCCTGCCCCGTGGCAGTCGTACCGCAGCGGACCTGATCCGCAGCCCGGCTCAGAGGCTCGCCGCGTGATCGGGGACGTACGTCTGCAGATCATGCGGCGTACCACTGGGTGCGCTCGCGTTCCGTCGGCTTCGGGAGCGCAACGATCCGCGCCAGTCGCGGCGCGGTTCACGTACGTCGAGCCATCTTGGCGGCCGCGTAGGGCCGACCGGCCCTGTACTCGCCCCCGGACAGCCCATGGGACCGGCCCTCCATCCGCTGGATGCTCGAAGCATCACAAGGCTTGGAGGCGACCCGCCATGACGGACCACGCGATCGGCCGACCCCCGGTCCATGCCCTGCTCGCGGACGGCACCACCGTGTGCATTCGTTCCGTGGTGCCGGGCGACCACGACCAGGTGCAGGGGCTTTACGAGGAGATGTCCCTGGAGAACCTGCGATTGCGGTTCTTCGCGGCGAGCCGGCGCTCGGCCGCGCTGGCCGCAGGCCGGGCCTGCGGCCCGCCGCGCCCCGGTTTCCGGGCTCTGCTGGCGGAGACGGGGGGACGGGTGATCGGCCTGGCCGAGTTCGACACCGGTGGTGACGGCGACTCGGCCGAGATCTCCATCGCCGTCGCCGACGGGCTCCATCACCGCGGCGTGGGCACCCTCCTCGTGGAACACCTGGTGTCGGCGGCCCGCGCGGAGGGCATCACCACGTTCACCGCGGATGCGCTGAGCGAGAACCAGGAGGTTCTCCAGCTTTTCGCGGATCTCGGACTGCGTACGACTCGCCACTTCGAAGGGCCGGAGGTGCGCTGCGTCGTCGGACTCGACGAGGACGACAGCTACCTGTCGGCCGTGGAGGCGCGCGGCCGGGCCGCCGACGTGGCCAGCCTGGAGTCGCTGCTGCGGCCGGAGGTGGTCGCCGTGGTCGGTGCGGGGCGCAAGCCCGGATCCGTGGGGCGGGCCGTGTTGCACCACCTCCACACAGGCGGCTACGCCGGGCGGCTCTTCGCGGTGAACCCCGGCGCCTCCTCGATCCTCGGCGTGCCCTCGTACCCGTCGGTGAGTTCCCTGCCGAAGACCCCTGATCTCGTGGTCGTGGCGGTGCCTGCCCCTGAGATCCCCGAGATCGCTGAGGAGTGCGGCAAGGCCGGCGCACGGGCGGTCCTCGTCGTCTCCGCAGGCCTCGACAGCACACAGGCGCAGGCGCTGATGGCGGCCTGCCGTGCGTACGGCATGCGGCTCGTCGGGCCCAACTGCCTCGGCATCTCGAACACCGATCCCGAGGTGCGGCTGGATGCGACCTTCGCCGCCGGCCACCCGCGCCCCGGTACCGCGGGTGTGGCCGTGCAGTCCGGCGGGGTCGGCATCGCTCTGCTCGACGGGCTGTCCCGGCTCGGCATCGGCGTGTCGTCCTTCGTCTCCCTCGGCGACAAGTACGACGTCAGCGGCAACGACATGCTCCAGTGGTGGGAGAGCGACAGCCGTACCGGCCTCGCCCTGCTGCACCTGGAGTCCTTCGGCAATCCGCGGGCTTTCTCCCGCACAGCCCGGCGGGTTACCCGCCGCATGCCGGTGCTCACCGTGGACGCGGGCCGCACCGACGCGGGCCGCCGCGCCGCTGCCTCGCACACCGCGGCTGCCGCGACGCGCACCATGACGCGGCAGGCCCTGTTCACCCAGGCCGGGATCACCGCGACCCGCTCGGTCGGCGAGCTTCTGGAAACGGCCGCGCTGATGCATTCGCAGCCGCTGCCGTTCGGATCCCGCGTCGCGATCGTCACCAACGCGGGCGGTGCCGGCGTCCTGGCCGCCGACGCCTGCGCGGAGGCCGGACTCGTCCTCCCGGCGTTCACGCCCGAAATGATCGACCACCTGCTCGCCGTACTCCCCGACGGTGCGGCCGTCGGCAACCCGGTCGACGCCACCGCCGCCGTCACGGAGGGCCAGCTCAAGGACTGCGTGGACCTCCTGGTGCGGCGCCCGGGCGTCGACGCCGTCCTGCTGGCCCTCGTCCCCACCGCCGTGGCCACAGCGACCGGCGACGATCTCGTCCGCGCCCTCACCGACGCCCCCGCACACCGGGCGAAGCCGGTCCTCGCGGTCCGGCTCGAGCAGGACCTCCCGGTGAAGCTGCTGCCCGCCGCCGACGGTGGCACCACCCCCTCGTACGCGGAACCCCAGGCAGCGGCACGGGCACTGGCCCACGCCGCCCACCGCGCGGCATGGCTTGCCCGGCCCGCCGGGACGGTCCCGAGCCTCGACGGGGTCGACACGTCGCGCGCCCGCGAGGTCGTCGCGACGTTCCTGGCCGCTCATCCGGAGGGTGGCTGGGTGGATCCGAGCGCCTGCGCCGACCTGCTCGCCTGCTACGGCATTCCGCAGCTGCCGTGGGCCTGGGCGGCGACCGAGGACGAGGCTGTCATCGCCGCCGAGCGGCTGCGCGGCCCCGACGGCCGGGTCGTGATGAAGGCCCACTGGCCGGGGCTGCTGCACAAGAGCGAGCAGCACGCCGTCCATCTCGACCTCCAGGGCGATGCCCAAGTACGGGAAGCCTTCCGGGACTTCGGGACCCGCTTCGACGGACTGCTGACCGGAGTGGTCGTCCAGCCGCTCGCACCCCGCGGCACAGAGCTGCTCGCCGGTGTGGTCCAGGACGAAGTCTTCGGCCCGCTCGTCCTGTTCGGGCTCGGCGGCACCACGACCGACGTCCTGCGCGACCACGCAGCCCGGCTCGCCCCGCTCACCGACCACGACGTGCACGACCTGATCACTGCACCGCGCTGCGCACCTCTCCTGTTCGGCGCGCGCGGCAGCGGCCCGGTCGACCTCGCGGGCCTCGAGCAGCTGCTGCTGCGGCTGTCTCGCATGGCGAGCGACCTGCCGCAGCTTGTCGAGGCCGACTTCAACCCCGTACTCGCGACACCGAGCGGAGTCAGCGTGCTCGACGCGCGCGTACGCCTGCTGCCGCGCAGGTCCCAGGACCCGTATCTGCGCCGACTCCGCTGAGAAGGGAAAATGGACGATGAAGCACAACAAGGTCGGCCCCGTGATGGCCACGGAGGTCATTCGCGTCGAGTACGGCACCCCCTTCAAGGAGGTGGTCCGGCTGTTGGCCGACCACCGGATCAGCGGACTGCCGGTGATCGACGAGGAGGAGAAGGTCCTCGGGGTCATCTCCGAGACGGACCTGATGGCCCGGCAGGCCGTGACCCCCGACCCGTTCGAACCGACGCGCCGTCGGCGTCTCGCCGACCTGAGGCGCGGCGCCCGGCGGCAGGCGGCGAAGGCGCAGGCTCGCACAGCCGGGCAGCTGATGACCCGGCCGCCCGTCACCGTGCACGCCGACGACACCATCGTCGAGGCCGCCCGCACCATGGCGCAGCGGCGCGTGGAGCGGCTGCCCGTCCTCGACGAGGAGGACCGGCTCATCGGCATCGTCACCCGGCGCGACCTGCTCCAGGTCTTCCTGCGGCCCGACACGGAGATCCGCCAGGAGGTGATCGACGACGTGGTGACAAGGGCACTCTGGCTGCCGCCCCGGACCGTCGATGTCTCCGTGGTGGAAGGCGTGGTCACGCTCGCCGGCGATATGGAGCGCAAGAGCGAGACGGAGATCGCCGTCTCCATGACACGCCAGATCGGCGGCGTGGTCGCAGTCGTCGACAAGCTCACTTACCGGCTGGACGACTCGCATCTCCGGCCGGGCGAACCGGGGCTGCACGGCGCCGCCGACGACTGGCTGCGCACGATATGAGAGGAGGAGGACCGCCATGCCCGACAGCGTGCTGGTCGCTTACGGAACAACGAACGGATCGACCGCGCGGATCGCCGAAGCCATCGCCGACGTCCTGCGCAAGGAGGGACTGACGGCCGAGGCACGCCCGGCCCGGTCCGTGGAGAGCGTGACGTCGTACGACGCCGTGGTGGTCGGAGGCGGACTGTATGCCGGGCGCTGGCACAAGGACGCCCGCCGCTTCGTCCGCCGCTACCGCCGCGACCTGGACGAACGTCCGCTGTGGCTGTTCAGCAGCGGCCCGCTCGACCCCTCGGCCTCGGAGCGGGACATCCCGCCTGTGCCCGGTGTGAAGAAGGCCATGGACCAGCTCGACGCCAGGGAGCATGTCACCTTCGGGGGCTGCCTGGAGGAGGGCGCGAAGGGATGGGTCGCCCGGATGATCCTCCGCTCCGGCAAGGGCGGGGACTTCCGCGACTTCACCGCGATCGAGGCGTGGGTAGCCCGGATCGGGTCCGAGCTCGCGGGCGCCACGTTTGAGAGGAGCTGAGCCAGGGGGGTGCCGTGCCAGGCGTCGCGGACCCGGCGTGATCCGAACGACACCCCCTGGCCCGGGAGGGGGAACGCTAGGTCTCGCGCAGGGGCCGCCGCTCTCACCGACACACAGGGCGGCGGCCGTTCGGGCTGCGTCCTACGGTGGAGAGGTGGTCACCTGCCCCGATGGACCCGCCCCGACGGGAGGAGAGCACGTGGAGATCGTCGCGTACGGCGTCCTCGCGGACGAGGAGCCGTTGCTGCGGGACGCGTTCGACCGGGCGTTCGCCGGCAGTCATGAGCTGCGCTGCCTGGGGCTGTTCCTGAACAAGGACACCGCCCCGACCACGGTCGGCCGCGAAGTCGTGCTGTGCAGTGTCAACGACACACTGGACGCCGAGGTGCTGCGCGCGCTGGCCGACGGCGGTACGAGGATGATCGCCCAGCGGGCCACCGGCTTCAACAACATCGATCTGACGGCGGCCGAGGAGTTGGGGCTGACGGTGGCGAGGGTCTCGTCCTACTCGCCGTACTCGGTCGCCGAGTTCGCGTGGGCGCTGGCGCTGGCGGTCGATCGCCGGATCGTGCGGGCCGCCCACCGCACCCGGGAGTTCGACTTCCGGCTCGACGGACTGATGGGCCGCGACCTGCACGGCCGGACGGCCGGGGTAGTGGGCACCGGCAGGATCGGGACCGCGTTCTCCCGGATCGCCCACGGCTTCGGCATGCGCCTACTGGGCTGGGACATCACCGAGAACCCCGAGTGCCTGGCCCTTGGCATGAAGTACGTCGGGCGCGAGTGGCTTTTCGCCGAGGCGGACCTGGTCAGTCTGCACGTGCCACTGCTGCCGGACACCCATCACCTGGTGGATGCCGAGGCCTTGGCGCGGATGAGGGACGACGCGATCCTGATCAACTCCAGCCGCGGCGGCCTGGTCGACACCGACGCCCTGCTGGAAACCCTGCGTGCGGGGCGGCTGAGCGGCGTAGGCCTGGACGTGTACGAGGAGGAGGCCGGACTGTTCTTCCTCGACAAATCCCTGGAGGTGATGACCGACGAGCGCCTCGCCCGGCTGATGACCTTCAACAACGTGCTGGTCACCTCGCACCAGGCATACTTCACCCGGGACGCCGTGGAGCAGATCGCCGAGACCACCGTCCGCAACGTCGAGGACTACCTCGCCGGGCGCACCGGGGACAACACCCTGGTGCGGCCTTCGCCGGCCTGAGCCTCAGCGGGCAACTGACAGCGGTTCTTCGGCCAGTGCCTGTTGCGCCGTGCGACGCGGCGAAGGCGGTCCCTCAGGCCCGTATCCGAGGCGGAGCACCATCTGCGCGTGAGTGTGTCGGTCGTCGGGCACTTGTCCCAGCTGGTCGCGCAGGTCGGGCCACTCCAGTGCCTGGTGCAGCAGCGACGCCCGTACGTCGTGCGCGGTAGCCACCAGCAGGACGCGTTCGAGGGCCTGGCCGGCACGCAGCCAGTCGGTCCGTCGGTCGTGCACCGTGGACAGTACGGCGATGGACGGCCGGTTCTCGAAGGGGCGGGCGGTCAGCTCGGCCGGGTGCCGGTGAGCGCCGAAGTCGCGCATCGGGATCCGTTCCCGGAAGTCCTGTGGGCCCAGCGTCTCGGGCGGCATGCCGAGAGCCTCGCCATTCGGGTCGTGCGCCCAGCGGCGGCTCTCCGCGGCCCGGTCGGGGTCGGCCGTGTTGCGATGCTCCGCCACGCGGATGAGCCGGAGCAGGCGGTCGGTTGCAGCCGGTTCGGGACGGCTCAGCAGGGCGCCTTCGGCGTGGGCGGCCTCCGCGAGTTCGATCAGGACGGCGGCGGGCACCGGCCGCTCGGAGAACGGGAAGCGGCTGCTGCGCCGACGCCACAGCGCGTCGTACAGGTGCGGTGTGGAGGCTGCGGAGGCGGTGCCGCCGAACCGCACGGTCGCGAGCAGCTCCGGCTCATCCGGCCGGGGCAGCAGCCGGGTCACCGGCTCCCAGCCGAAGTGCGCCACCGCCACGCGGAGGTTGAGCACCGCGCAGCCCCCGGAGAGGTGCAGGGCGCGGCCGGTCGGATCGATGTGGCGCAGACCGCGATCCGTCGCGGCACGGATCTCCAGCGTGACGGTGTCCGGGTCGAGCCGGAACCGCCAGGGCTGCGTGTTGTGGATCGAGGGTGCAGCCACGGCCGCGGAGACCAGTTTCTCCAGGGTCGGGACATTGAGAACCGCCGGGCGCATCGGGACCCCCTTCGCCTCATCCGGTACCGGACGGCCCGGCTTCTGCCGCGCGGGACGGGGAGAGGTCGAACTCGACGTCCACGACGCCCTCGACGGCACGCACCAGACGTGCGGCCACGGGAACCAGGGACGTGTCACGGATACGGCCACCGAGCCTCACCACTCCGTCCCGCACCGCCACGCGTACAGCTGACGTCGGCGCGGGGAAGAGATACGACACCACCTCCCGGCGGACCTCCTCGCCGATCTCCTCGTCGTCACGCAGGAACACCTTCAGCAGGTCGGCACGGCTGACTATGCCCTGCAACATGCCCACCTCGTCGACGACGGGAAGCCGCTTCACCCTGGCGCGAGCCATGGTCCGCGCGGCCTGAGCCAGCGTCGCGTCCGCGCGGACGGTGACAGGTGGAGAGGTCATGAGCTCCCCGGCGGTCACCGCGCCGGCCTTGGCGAGATCGGACAGGCGCCGAAGCTGGGTGTACCGGTCGGGGTCGCTGTCGCGGAGCTCCTCCTTGGGCAGCAGGTCGGCCTCGGAGACGATGCCGACGACTCGGCCCTCGCCCTCCAGGACGGGCAGGGCGCTGACCTGCCAGTGGTGCATCATCCGCACGATCTCCTTGAAGGCGGCGCCGCGGCCGATCGCGGCGACGGTATGGGTCATCACGTCGCTGACGATGTGCGGGGTGCCGTGCATCATGTCTCCTTGGCCGCCATGGCTTCGACTTGTAGGGGTGGTCACAGGAGGCTGCCGCTGCCGTAGGGGGCGTACAGGTCCAGCAGCCGGGTGCGGGCCGAGTGCGGGCGTTGGCGAGGACGTTCCCCACCCAGTGGGCGATGCTCGCACCGAGCGCGGGATCGTCCTGGCACATCAGGCGGACCGCGGTGGCGTCGAACTCATAGGCACGCACTGTGCTGGTTGCCTCGGCGCCCAGATGCCAGGTATACGGGGCGAACAGCCAGGACCAGCCGATGAGTTCGTTGTGTCCGAGGTGCTCGATGACGGCCGCACGGCGGCCGAGCACGGCCGGCAGCGCTCGCGGCATGCCGACCGTGGCGGGAGCGATCATGACGTGCCTCCGGTACGGGCGTACGAACCTGTCACCTCCAGCGTCTTCCGGTGCCGGACCCCGGACCATGGGCCGCTCGGCCCCGTAACCGGGCCGCTCGGTACCGGATGAGGTCCCTTCGGCACCCTGCGCCGAAGCAGGTTCGGAGATTCGATGAAGTCGTAGACAACCCGACTCAAGGGGGTGTGCATCGTGGGTACGTCACTGACTCCGGAGTTCTGGAAGCTCTTCGCTGTCCTCCTGGGGGCTTCCATGGCGGTCACCTTCGTGCTCAGCGCCGCGCTCGATGCGCTGGTGGTACGGGCACAGCAGCGCCGCATCCGTCGTCGGCCCGAGGTCTCGCGGCCGACCGAGGCGTCCCGCCGACCCCATCGGACCCTGGCCCGTCTCTGAGCCGGGAGAAGGCCCCGACGGGCCTTCGGCGCGGCATTGCGGGTGACAAGCACCGGAAGCGCAGATGTCCATGCACGGAGCGAGGAGAGACTGGCGATGACGGCAACGGCGACAGCGGGTATTCGGGCAGAGGAATGGAGCGGCTTCGCCGGGAAGCTTTGGCGCGACGGCATCGACGTGCGCGACTTCATCCAGGCCAACTACACGCCGTACGAGGGCGACTCGGCATTCCTGGCCGGTCCCACGGACCGCACCCGCGCCGTCTGGGACAAGGTCAGCGCGTTGTTCCCGGAGGAGCGCGCGAGGGGCATCCTCGACGTCGACACCGCGACCCCGTCCACCATCACCTCGCACGCGCCCGGATACATCGACCCTGAGCGGGAATTGATCGTCGGCCTGCAGACCGATGCCCCGCTCAAGCGCGCGATCATGCCGAACGGCGGCCTGCGGATGGTCCGGAACGGACTCAAGGCATACGGTTACGAGCCCGACCCGTTCGTGGAGAAGGTCTTCGGGACCTACCGCAAGACCCACAACGACGGCGTCTTCGACGCGTACACCCCCGCAATGCGGGCTGCCCGCAGAGTCGGCATCATCACCGGGCTGCCGGACGCCTACGGCCGCGGCCGGATCATCGGCGACTACCGGCGTGTCGCGCTGTACGGCACGGACCGGCCGATCGCGGCCAAGCGTGCCGAGCGCACCCTGTTGGACGCGCGGCCCTCCACCTCCGAGGTCATCCGCGATCGCGAGGAACTCGCCGAGCAGATAAGGGCGTTGAGTGAGCTGACGCGCATGGCGGCGACTTACGGTTGCGATGTCTCCCGCCCCGCGACCACCGCGCACGAGGCCGTGCAGTGGTTGTACCTAGGTTTCCTGGCGGCCGTGAAGGAACAGAACGGCGCCGCGATGTCCCTGGGCCGCACGTCGACCTTCCTCGACGTCTACCTCCAGCGCGACCTGGACGAGGGGACCATCGACGAGACCCGCGCCCAGGAGCTGATCGACGACTTCGTGATCAAGCTGCGGATCGTACGGTTCCTGCGCACGCCCGAGTACGACGCACTGTTCTCCGGCGACCCGACCTGGGTGACGGAGTCCATCGGAGGCATCGGCCCCGACGGCCGGCCGCTGGTCACCCGCACCTCCTTCCGCTTCCTGCAGACCCTGTACAACCTGGGCCCGGCCCCCGAACCGAACCTCACCGTGCTGTGGTCGCCCCAACTGCCCTCCGGTTTCAAGGAGTTCTGCGCTCAGGTTTCGATCGACACCAGCGCTGTGCAGTACGAGTCGGACGAGCTGCTGCGGCCCCGTACCGGCGACGACACCGCGATCGCCTGCTGCGTGTCGGCGATGGCGGTGGGCAAGCAGATGCAGTTCTTCGGCGCCCGCGTCAACCTCGCCAAGGCGCTCCTGTACGCGGTCAACGGCGGCCGCGACGAGATGACGGGCGAGCAGATCACCCCCGAGATGCCCTCTCTGATGGGCGAGTACCTGGACTACGAGGGGTTGTCGGCAGCGTACGACCGTGTCCTGGACTGGCTGGCGGAGACGTACGTCAACACGCTCAATGTCATCCACTACATGCACGACAAGTACGCCTACGAGCGCATCGAGATGGCCCTGCACGACCACCCGGTGCACTGCTTCATGGCCTGCGGCATCGCCGGTCTGTCGGTCGCCGCGGACAGTCTGTCCGCTGTGAAGTACGCCAGGGTGAAGGTCATCCGGGACGCGACCGGACTGGCCGTCGACTACGAGACCGAGGGCGAGTTCCCGGCGTACGGGAACAACGACGACCGCGCCGACGCCATCGCCGTGGACCTGGTGAAGTCCTTCATGGCCAAGGTGCGCAAGCACCCCACCCACCGGGACGCGGAGCACACCCAGTCGGTGCTGACCATCACCTCCAACGTGGTCTACGGCAAGCACACCGGCAACACACCCGACGGCCGCCGCGCGGGCATCCCGTTCGCTCCCGGCGCCAACCCGATGAACGGTCGTGACCGGCACGGCGTGGCCGCGTCGGCCCTGTCGGTGGCGAAGCTTCCGTACGAGCACGCCCGCGACGGCGTCTCACTGACCACGACGATCACGCCGGAGGGCCTCGGCCACGACCCGGCCGAGCGCGCCGGACACCTGGTCGGCATCCTCGACGCCTACACGGCGGCCGGAGGCTTCCACATGAACGTCAACGTCCTGAACCGGGCCGTCCTGGAGGACGCCATGGAACACCCGGAGAACTACCCGGAGTTGACGATCCGGGTCTCCGGGTACGCCGTCAACTTCGTCCGCATGACCCGCGAGCAGCAGCTCGACGTGATCAGCCGCACCTTCCACGGGTCGCTGTGAGTGAGCGGGCCGTGAAGGCGATGACGACCAGCCCGGCGGCAGGTCTCGACCGGACGACGGGCCGGATCCACTCCTGGGACCTGTCCACCGGCGTGGACGGTCCCGGGACCCGGTTCGTGCTCTTCGTCAGCGGGTGCCCGCTGCGCTGCCTGTACTGCGCCAACCCGGACACCTGGCACATGCGCGACGGGCGGGAGGTCACCGTCGACGAGGTGATGGCGGAGATCGAGAAGTACCGGGGTTTCGTCACCGCGGCCGGGGGAGGGGTGACCCTCACCGGCGGCGAGCCGCTGCTCCAGCCTTCCTTCACCGGCTCGGTACTGCGCCGCTGCAAGGAGGCCGGACTGCGCACCGCCCTCGACACCTCCTGTTTCCTCGGCGCCCGCGCCACCGACGAACTCCTCGTCGACACCGACCTGGTGCTGCTGGACATCAAGTCCTTCGAGGTCAACACGTACCGGAAGCTGACCGGTGGCGAGCTCGCGCCCACACTGAACTTCGCCACCCGTCTCGACCGGCTCGGCGTCCCGATGTGGATCCGCTACGTCCTGGTTCCCGGCTGGACCGACGACCCGGCAGCCGTGGACGGCCTCGCCCGCTTCGTCGCCGGCCTCGACAGCGTCGACCGCGTGGACGTCCTGCCGTTCCACAAGCTCGGCGCTCACAAGTACGACGCCCTGAAGATCCCCTTCCCGCTGCGCGACACCCCTGCCCCGGGCCCGGAACTCACCGAGCGGGTGCGCGAGCAGTTCCGGGAGCACGGCCTGCGGGCGCTGTGACCTGAAGTGCACCAAGGACCTACAGAGCAGAGGAGCGAAGGCGAGATGACTACTGGTTGTGTGACCGTCGGAGTGGACGGCTCCTTGGCCGCCACGTGGGCGCTGGACCGTGCCGCCGAGGAGGCGGAGCGACGCGGCACCGCCCTGCGCATCCTGTACGCCGTACCCGACCGGGACGAGGCCGGACCGATCCTTGCCTCGGCCGCCGCACGGGTGCGTGCCCGGCGCCCCGGCGTGCCGGTCGTGGCCTCGGCCGTCGAGGGAGGCGCAGCCCACGCGCTGCTGCGCGAAGGACAGGACGCCGATCTCACCGTCGTCGGAACCCGCGGGTTCGGAGGTCTGACCGGCAGGCTTTTCGGTTCGGTGAGCCTGCGCCTTGCCGCCCGCACCCGCAGCCCTTTGCTCGTCGTACGGGGCGACCAGCCGTCCCGGGAATTCGGCACGGTGCTGCTCGGCATCGAGAGTGACGCCGACGCCGACGCGGCGGCATACGCCTTCGCAGAGGCGGAGCGTCGTGGTGCGCGGCTGAACGTCCTGCACGCCTGGACACGGAGGCATGTCACCCCCGAACTGCCGTCTCTCGTGCCCGCGACGAGCCCGGGCCAGCAGGAGGACGCCCGGCGCACCTGGAGCGAGGAGGCGGTGCCCCGCTTCACCCTGGCCGAGCTGGAGGAACGGTATCCGCAGGTCGGCGTCGAGACCCGCACGGTTCGTACCGGGCCGGCCCAGGCGCTGCTGGAGGCCACCTGCGAGGCCGACGTCGTCGTCATCGCCGCACACCGCAGCCCTGATCGGCACGGGGTGCACCTGGGGCCGGTCACTCACACCCTGCTGCATCACTCCCACTGCCCCGTCCTCATCGTTCCGGCCGGCCGGAACAACGGCCAGCGCGCCTGAGGACGCGCCTCACGCAGCTGACCGGACCTGTGAGCAGGGACTTCCGGCCCCAGGAACCAGGTCGTCCAGCCCCTCCGAACTCCCCTGGAAGAGCGGGACATTGGAGGCGTAACGGAGTCACGGAGACGCCGTACAGAGCCCTTGGAAGGGATGAGCGAGATGGCGGTTCACGAGCACCCCCACCGGCATGCAGGGTTTCACTTCCCGCCGCTGCGCAGGTCCTCTGCCGCTCAGGCGCCCGGCGACGCCGCGACCGCGTCGGCCACGGCAGTCGGCTCTTATGCCTTCGCAGGTCTGCGCCTGCTGACCGGGTTCGTCTTCCTGTGGGCGTTCCTGGACAAGACCTTCGGCTTCGGCTACGCCACGCCGTCCGGCAAGGGCTGGATCGACGGCGGCTCGCCGACCAGGGGCTTCCTCAGCGGTGTGGCCGTCGGACCGATGGAGTCCACCTTCCACGACTGGGCCGGCGACACCTGGGCCGACTGGCTGTTCATGCTCGGCCTGCTCGGCATCGGGCTCGCTCTGATCGCGGGTATCGGTCTACGGCTCGCCGCCGTCGCCGGGACCGCGATGATGGCGCTGATGTGGACCGCGGAGTGGCCCCCGGCCAAGCACCTCTCCGACGGCTCAGCGAGCATGTCCACCAACCCGTTCGCCGACTACCACCTCATTTACGCCGTCGTCCTCATCGCTCTGGCGGCCGCCGGCGCCGGCGCCACCTGGGGGCTGGGCAAGGCGTGGGCACAACTGCCGTTCGTCAGCAGGAACCGCTGGCTGCTCTGACGGCCGGTCCCGACCGGGCCGCCACCGCAACGCGCGGTGGCGGCCCGGTCTCGTGGTTCCGCCGCGCGGGTCGGCTGGAACGGCCGGTCGGTCCCCAGCAGGGACTTGAGGCGCCTCCTGTGCCGGGTGCGTGGCTCAGAGACTGGCATCGCACTCCTGAAGGAGGTCCGCACATGCCCCGCATCGAACGGGGCCGGCTTGTCGGACCGGGCGTCGCGACGAGGGCCGACCGGTGCCGTCCTGGGGCCATCGGTCCCGCGGTCCCGACCGCCCGCAGAGCCTGTCCGCAGGAGACGATTCAGAGCTTGGCGCGTTGGTCCGCCTCGGTGAGAAGGACACCCGTGACCAGGTCGGGGCGGAGACGGACGGCGTAGTCCATGCTGTGCTGCACCCACGGGTGCAGCATCGTCTCGTAGAGGGCCAGCTGCTGCGGGTCGGTCACCAGGTGGGCGTATCCGGTCACCACCACGCTCCAGCCGAGGTGTGTGTCCGGATCGATGGCGTCGGCTTCGTATGCCACGACCACGCCCCGGCCGTCGGCCTGTCGGGTGTGCGAGGTCAGGGCGGCGCCTTCGTGGGTGCGGATGACGATGTCGCCGTTGTCGAGGATGTGGTTGACCGGGCGGATGGTCGGCAGCGCGTGCCGGGTGAAGACGATCCTCCCCAGGGACACGCTGCCGAGCAGCCGCAGGGCTTCGTCGCTGTCGAGCTCGATGCTCTGGCGAGGTCCTGGGGGGACCGGACGGGCGTTGTCGAGAGTCATGGTGGGCTTTCGTGCGGGTGTTCTTCGCTGGTGTATGTTTCCGGGCGGCGTTCGATCAGATCATTCGAACGCGTCGGTGATCAGGAGCTCTAGGGCCGTTCGGCCCTGAAGCACGTCCGGTCGGCCCTCAGGCGTCCGGGACGTCCCGCTGCCCGGGCATCGTCGGGCCTGTACTGCCGAGGTCAGCGTTCGGGCAGCCAGTAGTGCTTGATCCTGTGTGACGGGTGCTTCCCGGGCCCGCGGGTGTCATCGACGCGGAACGTCAGGCTGTTGACGACACCCACCACCCCGTCGACGCGCCACGTCTGCCGGAGGGCCTGCGGGATGTCGCTGCGGAGTTCCAGCCGTCCTTCGAGCATCGCCATGCCGTCCCGGACCGCGACGATCACGGTGTCGGGAGGCAGGCCCATGGTGCGGGTCAGCACGTCGAGCACGTCCTGGCGGATCTCCTCGTCCGTGCGCAGGAAGACGCGCAGGAGGTCACGTCGGGTGGCGATGCCGATCAGCCGGTCCTCCTCGTCCACGACGGGGAGACGTTCGACGTGGTGGCGCTCCATCACGCGGGCGGCGTCCGCGACGGGCTGTTCCGGGTGCACGGTGACCGCCGGTGTCGACATCAGCTCCTCCGCGGTTGTGGCGCGGGCAACGGCGGCTGCGTGGCGAGCGGATCGGCCAAGTGCGGGGATCCGGAACCGCCGTCCTCGGCCGGGTGTGGACCTGGCCGCCTGGCCGTGGATCAGATCGGATTCGGAGATCACGCCCAGGACCTTGTCGTCGTGGTCCACCACGGGCAGCCCGCTGATCCCATGCGACTCCAGCAGCCGTGCCACGTCCTTGAACGAAGTCTCCCGGCGCGCTTCGACGACCTCCCGGGTCATCACCTCGCCGACGATGCGGGTCATCACGCCCACTCCCTTTCTCGGCCGGCGTCCACGAGTGGGGCGCGACGGAGTTCTCCTGCGCCGGCCCTGCGGGGTTGATCCAGCGAGAGCACGGCGGCCTGCCATGGGCATCGGGGGCCGGTACGCACGGGCCCCGACGGCTGGAGAGGCCCTTGCCATCCCTTCGGACCGTCCCGGGGGAGCCTTCCCTCCGATGTCTCTTCATGCTCCCTCCCGGACGCCTGCCGGGGCAGGGGCCGAGCGTCCTGGCACAGAGGGCCGACCTGCCCCACCGAAAGCACCTGTACCAAGCCGGTCAGCCCGCCGTGCCAGGGAGGCACGGCGGGCGCCAAACGCCACCTCACCTGCTGTCGCTCGTCTCCGTCTCGGGGAGAGCGGCCCGTCCGGCTTCCAGGCGGGCGACCGGGACCCGGAACGGTGAGCAGGAGACGTAGTCCAGTCCCGCCCCGTGGAAGAAGTGCACCGAGTCGGGATCCCCTCCGTGCTCGCCGCAGACGCCGATCTTCAGGTCGGGCCGCGCCGCACGGCCTTCGGCGACGGCGATCTGGACCAGTCGGCCCACGCCTTCGCGGTCGATCGTCTCGAACGGGGACACCTTGAAGATGCCCTTGTCGAGATAGGCGGAGAAGAACGCCGCCTCGACGTCGTCGCGGGAGAAGCCCCAGGTGGTCTGGGTCAGGTCGTTCGTGCCGAAGGAGAAGAACTCCGCCTCCTCGGCGATTCGGCCCGCGGTGAGCGCGGCCCTGGGCAGCTCGATCATCGTGCCGACCGGGCACTCGACGGGAACGCCCGAGGCCTTGGAGACCTCGGCCAGTACCTGCTCCACCTCCTCGCGCACGATCCGCAGTTCCTCGACCGTGTCGATCAGCGGCACCATGATCTCCGCCCGTGGGTCCCCGCCCGCACGCTTGCGTTCCACGACCGCCTCGGCGATCGCCCGTACCTGCATGGCGACCAGTCCCGGCGCCACCAGCCCCAGGCGTACGCCGCGCAGGCCGAGCATCGGGTTCTCCTCGTGCATGCGGTTCACGGCGTCCAGCAGCTCGGCGTCATGCGCGCTGGTCGGTGTGCCGTGTGCCTCGGCCGCCGCGAGACGCACGGCGAGTTCGGTGCGGTCCGGCAGGAACTCGTGCAGCGGCGGGTCGAGGAGGCGGATGGTGACCGGCAGGCCGTCCATCGCCTCCAGGATGCCGATGAAGTCCTGCCGTTGCAGCGGCAGCAGCGCGTCCAGGGCCCGCTCGCGGTCGGCGTCGCTACCGGCCAGGATCATCGCCTCGACCAGCTGCCGCCGGTCGCCGAGGAACATGTGCTCGGTGCGGCACAGCCCGATGCCTTCGGCGCCGAACCGGCGGGCCCGGGCGGCATCCTCGGGTGTGTCGGCGTTCGCCCGCACCCCCAACCGCCGTACGCCGTCGGCCTGTTGCATGGCACGGGCCACGGCGTCGACCAGCCCGGGCGACCGCTCACCCTGCCCGCCGGACTCGAAGTACCGCATCACAGCGGAGTCGACCAGCGGAGCCGCGCCCGGGTAGACGGCGCCTTCGGAGCCGTCGACGGAGATGACCGTGCCCTCCTCGACGGTGGTGGCGCCCACGGTGAAGCGGCGTCCCTGTGTGTCCACGGTCATCTCTTCGGCCCCGCAGACGCAGACCTTGCCCATGCCGCGGGCGACCACGGCCGCGTGGCTGGTCTTGCCGCCACGGCTGGTGAGCACGGCCTGGGCGGCGACCATGCCGGGCAGGTCGTCTGGGGTGGTCTCCTGCCGTACGAGCACGACCTTCTCCCCGGCGGCGGCACGTCGTACCGCCGCCGCCGAGTCGAACACCGCGGCACCGACGGCGGCGCCCGGCGAGGCCGGGATGCCGCGCGCCAGCGCCTGGCCCACGGCCGAGGTGTCGAACCGGGGGAACATCAGCCGGGCCAGCCCGTCCCCGCTGACGCGTGCCAGGGCCTCGTCCGAAGTGATGAGTCCCTCGTCGACCAGCTCGGCGGCGATGGCGAACGCGGCTTCGGCGGTGCGCTTGCCGACCCGGGTCTGCAGCATCCACAACGTGCCGCGCTCGATGGTGAACTCGATGTCGCACAGGTCCCGGTAGTGGGTCTCCAACGTGCGCAGATGGTCGCGCAATTGCGTGTACGACGGCGGATCCAGGTGCTCCAGGTCGGTCAGCGGGACGGTGTTGCGGATGCCCGCGACGACGTCCTCGCCCTGGGCGTTGGACAGGTAGTCGCCGTACAGGCCGGGCCGTCCGGTGGCCGGGTCGCGGGTGAAGGCGACGCCGCTCCCGGAGTCGGGGCCGCGGTTGCCGAACACCATGGTCTGCACGTTGACCGCGGTGCCCAGGTGGTCGGGGATGTGCTCGCGGTGGCGGTAGAGGCGGGCGCGCTCGCCGTTCCAGGACTCGAAGACGGCCAGGACCGCCCGCCGCAGTTGCCCGGCCGGGGACTGGGGGAAGTAGTCGCCGGTCTCCTGGCGGATCAGATCCTTGTACGCCTCGACGAGCCCGGCCAGATCGGCCGCGTCCAGGCCCAGGTCGTCGCCGGCCCCGCTGGCCTCCTTGAGGCGGGCCATGACGTTCTCGAACAGCGCACTGTCGACCCCCATGACCGTGCTGCCGAACATCTGCACAAGACGGCGGTAGGCGTCCCAGGCGAAGCGCTCGTTCCCGGAGGCCTTGGCCAGCCCCAGCACGGAGTCGTCGTTGAGACCGATGTCGAGGATCGTCTCCATCATGCCGGGCATGGAGAAACGGGCCCCTGAGCGGACGGACAGCAGCAGCGGATCGTCCGGCTGCCCGAGCCGCCGCCCGGAGGCCTGCTCCAAGGCGGTCAGGTGGTCGGAGATCTCGCGGGACAGGCCGTCAGGTTCCGAGCCGGTTGCCAGGAAGGCCCGGCAGGCCTCGGTGGTGACGGTGAAGCCGGGCGGCACCGGCAGGCCCATCCGGGTCATCTCGGCCAGGTTGGCGCCCTTGCCGCCGAGCAGGTCGGCCATGTCGCGGCCGCCCTCGGCGAACTCGTACACGTAACGGACCATGGCGGTGTGCACTTCCTTCCGGCGTCCGGGGAGTCGCCGGGCACTCGGGCCGTCCGCCGGGCGTTCCGCCCGGTCGGCGCGCACGACGCGCGGCAGACGGGTTCGGATGGGTCACATCTCGAAGACGATGCGGGCCTTGATCCGACCGTTCAGCACCTCGGAGATGGAGTCGTTGACGGTCTCCAGCGGGCGGGTCTCGTAGATCACCTTCGTGCGTCCGGCGGCGTGGAGTTGGAACACCTCGTCCAGGTCCTGTCGGGTGCCGACGATCGAGCCGATGACGGAGGTGCCGTTCAGGACGGTGTCGAAGATCGGCACCTGGATGGTTCCGCCGGCGGGCAGGGCGACCATGACCAGTTTGCCACCGCGCCGCAGACCGCCGTAGACGGAGGCGAAGGCCTGCTCATTGACGGCCAGCGCGATGGCGGCGTGGGCGCCGCCGTGCTGCTTCAGCACCTCGGCGGGGTCCTCCTTGCGGGCGTCGATGAGGATGTCGGCACCCAGCTCCCGGGCGAGTTCGAGTTTCTCGTCGGTGACGTCGATCGCGGCGACGGTGGCTCCGGCGATCTTCGCGTACTGCACGGCGAGGTGACCCAGTCCTCCCACTCCGGAGATCGCCACCAGCTGGGTCGGACGTACGCCGGCGACCTTCAGAGCCTTGTACGTCGTCACGCCGGCGCAGGTCAGCGGGGCGGCGTCGCGCGGGTCGATGCCGTCGGGGACCGGTGCGGCGAAGTCGGCCGGGGCGAGCATCTTCTCGGCGTACCCGCCGTCCACGCTGTAGCCGGTGTTCTGCTGCTGCTCGCACAACGTCTCCCAGCCGGACAGGCAGTGCTCGCACCGCCCGCAGGCCCAGCCGAGCCAGGGCACGGCGACCCGCTGCCCGACGGTCAGATGGGTCACTCCCTCGCCGAGCGCCTCGACGATGCCGACGCCCTCGTGCCCGGGGACGAACGGCACGGTGGGCTTGACCGGCCAGTCGCCGTGCGCGGCATGGATGTCGGTGTGGCACAGTCCGGACGCCTCGACGCGGATACGGACCTGGCCGGGGCCGGGCTCCGGGTCGGGCCGCTCCTCGATCACCAGCGGCTTGCCGAAGGACCGGACGACTGCTGCCTTCATGTGCTGCTCCTCAGATCTGTCGACCGTCAGTACGGTGCGGCTCCAGGGTCGAGCGCGGCGCCGGCGCGACGGCAGGTACCGGATGTCCCCGGCGGTGGGGCCCCTCGGCCCTCACGCCGCGCGGAAACCGGCCCTCAGTCGTACGGGACGACCGCGCCGGCGGGCGGCGGCGTGGTGCGTACGGCGTGGGTGACCGGCCCGATGCGCATGCCGAGCGCGGGAGGGCGCATCTTGCGGCCGAAACGAGTCCGAGAAGACAGGGCGGTCCGGGTGAAACAGGGCCGATCGGCCCTGGTCCTTGGATCTGAGATCACGGAAGATCCCAGATAGGCAAGGGGCCGATGACGGACCCGTGCCGTCCATCGGGCGAGTCCCGGTGCACGACACGGACTACGCAGCACAGGAGTGGTCGATGGCGGACAGTGAGCAGCCCACCCCCAAGACCCCGATCCGGGTCTTCCTGCTGGACGACCACGAGGTCGTACGGCGTGGGGTGCACGACCTGCTGAACGACGAGCCGGACATCACCGTGGTCGGCGAGGCCGGCACCGTCGAACAGGCCCTGGTCCGCGTCCCCGCCTTGCGCCCCCACGTCGCGGTCCTCGACGTCCGCCTGCCCGACGGAGACGGCGTGACCGTGTGCCGCGAACTGCGCTCTCGCATGCCGGAGCTGGCCTGTCTGATGCTGACCTCGTTCGACGACGAGGAGGCCCTGCTGGACTCGATCATGGCGGGCGCGTCGGGATATGTGCTGAAGCAGATCCAGGGATCGGACCTGGTGTCGGCGGTGCGCACGGTGGCAGCGGGCCAGTCCCTGCTCGACCCCAGCGCCACCACCAAGCTGATGGCCCGGCTGCGCGGCGAGCAGACCAAGGAACCGGAACCGGACGCCCTGCCCGGCCTGACCGACCGCGAGCGGGAGATCCTGGCCTTGATCGGTGAGGGCCTGACCAACCGCCAGATCGGCCAGCGGCTCTACCTCGCCGAGAAGACGGTCAAGAACCACATTTCCCGTCTGCTGGCCAAGCTCGGCGTGGAACGGCGCATCCAGGCCGCCGTCATCGCCACCCAGGCCCAGGATCGGTTGAAGCAAGACGGACACTGAGCCCGGGGAGTCGTGCGGTCCGCTGGGCCGAACGTTCCTCACCTGGCCTCCGTACGGCCCATGCCCGGACCGATTCCCAGCCAGCGGGCTGACAGCGCACACAGGTGCGGATCGATCGGGAGGATGACGGACCGGGCGGAAGCCTTCTGGGGACACGTACGACAACGCCGCCGGACCGAACACCCTGGCCACGGGCAGCACGTCACGGACCGAAGCGGCATCCACGACAGCCTCTACCGGCAGTCTCGTCAGTGCGTCGCGCACGATCACGGCGGCACTCTCGCTCGGCACGGTCACGATCGCCGATCCACCGAGAGCCACTACCCCGACCCAGCCAAATCGGAGCAGTCATGCGACCGAAAACGACCGTGTTGCGGTCTGAAGCTAGGCGCAGCCCGGCGGTTCGTCCTCGGCCGGTACGAATTGCAACGCAGGCATCCCGACGGCGTCGAAGTGGGCAGTGTCCGGGCCGATCAGGGTCATGTAGCCGGCGAGCCTCTGGCCGTCCTGGGAGGGCGGCTCCCCCTTGACCTGCTCGACACCGGGGAACACGGAGTCGAGGACCCACCAACGGCCGCCGAACTTGACGGCTTGGCGCGATACTTTCATGTACTTCAGACGCTGTGGGTACCTGTTTCCGTTCGGGCCCTGCGGGCCTTCACGGCTGCGGCGGCCGATCGACGTCGTCAGGCGTTGTCGGTCCAGATGTCTGAACGCATGGCATCCCGGGTCTCCAGGCGCAGGTCCAGGTACCTGCGCGTCAGTTCCTCGAACTGATCGCTGTCGATACGCGCTCCGCCGCTGACGGCGTCGCGCATCATTCGCACTGCCCGACTGCATTCCTCGGCCGGACCGACGACGGTGTGCGGGGCGAGAAGTTCCAACTCGTGGCGAGACGCGTAGCAGTGCGTGTAGGCGGCGCGTGTCTGCCGGTACCTCTCGCTCGCCTCAAGGCCGGGTGTCGCGGCAATGTTGCGTAGGTCGCTGCCGGCCTGAGCGTGAGCTGCGAGGAACCTCGCGTAGAGCTCCCGTCGTGTTCTGTGCCACTCGGCTGTCGTCTCTCGTTGTGTCTTCCGGCGCTCCACCAGCAGGGCCGATCCCATCGCGATCACGGCGCCGACAAGTGTGGCAAGCAGCGGTATCCAGGTCATTCCTGAACGGTAGGGCGCATTCGCGGCCAACTGCCCGGCGTGCTGCGGTTAGTTGGCACGCGATCCAGAAATCGTGGCGTGGACGCGGGGGCGTATTCGCGCAGGAATGCCGGGAGCGCCCGAAGCTCCTGGCGACTGCGGGCGATCTTGCTCGAGAACCCCGTCCACCAGGAGCTTCGTCGTTCCGCGGCAGCGCCCAACGTGAGGCCGCTGCCGTCAGGTTGGAGAGAGCACAGTGGCCCACTTCTGCCCACGCTGTTCCGTCGCCGCGGAGTACGAGGTCAACCCACGGAAGGTTCTCCGCGCTACATATCCCCACGAAGCAATTCTCGAATTTCCCTTGCATCTTCGAGCGAACTTCCCAGGAAGGCGACGGAGTCACCCTGTTTCCTTCGGCAACGAGGCCACGCCACTTCACGGCTGGGTCCACTTGGTGCGGGTACCCCTCCCTGAAGTGGTAGCCGTTCTTCGTGAAACCGATGTCGGCCCGGACGCCGTCGACGGCCATCGTCTCGGGGAAGTCCTCGAAGAACGGGATGCTGTAGTTGGAGAGCTCGATGTTCTCCGGCAGGTGGAAGAGCCGCCGAACTCCCCCTGATGCCCGCGGAGTCGACGCCAGCTCGTACGTGGGACCACGTCCGTCGCCCTCTCCGCGCTGAACGCCGGCCGCGCAGCGTCTTCGTGGCAGCGACGACGGCGCTGGCTGAATCAGTCGGCCCGCGCACCATGCCCGGCCAGTCACCAGCCGTCCGGCTCGGGCTGATCGGACTCACCTGGCCCGGCCTGCTGCAAGGGCGGCCGCGGAGTGGCCGGCCCTGCGGCCGAACACCGACCCGGCGGTCAGCCCCGAGCCGCCCGGATAGTTGAAGTAGAAGAGTCCGCCGACGAGTTCACCCGCAGCGTGGAGTCCTGGGACGGGCAGTCCGCGGGTGTCGAGGACGCGTGCGTCGGCGTCGACACGCAGGCCGCCGAAGGTGAAGGTGATGCCGCAGGTGACCGGGTAGGCGGTATAGGGAGGCGTTTCGAGGGGCTGGGCCCAGTTGGACTTGGGTGGC
Source organism: Streptomyces montanus (assembly GCF_005786655.1). NCBI lineage: Bacteria > Bacillati > Actinomycetota > Actinomycetes > Kitasatosporales > Streptomycetaceae > Streptomyces > Streptomyces montanus. The sequence continues at coordinate 14,596 of NZ_VBZC01000014.1, read as the reverse complement.
GTGATGCCTTCGGTGCGGCTGCCGTCCTTGACCGTCGGGTCGAACGGGCCGCCGGTGATCGAGGCGTTGAACTCCTCCACAGTGGAGGCGAGTTGGTCCTCGTCGATGCCGAGCTCCCGGGCCAGCCCCCGCATGCAGCCGGAGGCGACGCTGGTAACGTTCTTCGAGGCGTACTCCTCGGGACGCAGCAGCCGCGCGGCCTTGGCGTCGAAGATCTGGACGGCGGTGCCTCCGGGCTGCCGGAGGATCTCGGCGCCGTACTTGGCGTAAGTGTAGTTGCGGAAGTCCGCGCCCTCGTCGACGAAGCGGTGGCCGTCGGTGTTGACCATGATGCCGAACGGGTAGCCGCCGCGGGTGAGTTGGTTGGTCAGCTCCCGGTCGCCGGTGGGGTGTGCCCCCGAGTCCCAGGCGACGGCGTGGCAGCCGCTCCAGTGGCCGTACGGCTGAGCACCGGCGTCGAGAGCCAAGCGGATGCCGTCGCCCGTGTTGTAGGGCGTGCCGCGGACCAGAGCCAGGTCCCAGCCGGGGCCGAGGTGGGCGGCGCGCATCTGCGGGTTGGCCTCGAAGCCGCCGGCGGCGAGGACCACGGCGCGGGATTCCAGAACCTCCCCGTCGACGAGCACCACGCCTTGGACGGTGCCGTCGGGCGCGGTGGCCAGGCGGGTGACGGGGGCGTCGAAGCGTACGTGCACTCCGGCGCGCTCGGCGGCCGCCAGATGCTGCTCGATCATGCCCTTGCCGCCGCCGACCACGCCGACCGCCAGACCGCCCCAGAAACGGTGGCGGCCGTCCACCTCGTACGCCTGCCGGTGGTACATCAACTCGAACCGCAGGCTCAGGTCGCGCAGCCAGTCCATCGTCGCGCGGGACTCGCCGACCAGAATCCGCGCGAGGTCGGTGTCGGTGCGCCCGCGCGTCACCCTGACCAAGTCGTCGAGGAAGTCGTCGTCGGTGTACGGGTCGAGGTCGGTGAGAGGGAAGCGGTCCTGCGCGGACGGATCGAGGAGATCCTTGAGGTCGGCGAGTCCGCCGTGGCTGGTACGCATGGCGCCGGCGGTGAAGTAGGAGTTGCCACCGGCCCATTGCCGTGGGGCCTTTTCCAGTACGAGGACTTGGGCTCCCTCCTGTCGGGCGGAGTGCGCGGCGCAGAAGCCGGCGTTTCCGCCACCGACCACGATGACGTCCCAGGGCGCTGCCATGAGTGCGGGTGCTCCTGATCACGAGAAGGGGCGGGTCCGGAGCACAGGCTCCGGACCCGTTGGGGGGCGTCAGCCGGCGGCAGGCACGGGGTCACGGTCAGTTCCGGCCGCTGCCTTCGGGTCGGGCTCGTCGGCCTCCTCGGGCTTCGCGCCGGGTGCGGAGTCGACCTGCGGCTCGCGGGCGTGCTCGCCCTCGGGAGCGGAGGCGTACGGGATCTCGCCACGGAGCACGGCCCTGGCACGTTCCTCGTCGAGTTGGCCCTCCCACTTGGCCACCGCAAGGGTGGCGACGCCATTGCCGACGACGCTGGTCAGGGCGCGGGCCTCGGACATGAAGCGGTCGATGCCGAAGATGAGCGCCAGGGCGGCGACGGGTACATGCGGAACGGCGCTGAGGGTGGCGGCCAGGGCGATGAAGCCGGAGCCGGTGACGCCGGCGGCGCCCTTGGACGTGAGCAGCATGACAGCGAGCATCGACAGTTGCTCGGTGAGGCTGAGGTCGGTTCCGAGGGCCTGGCCGAGGAAGACCGCCCCCATGGTCAGGTAGATCGCGGTGCCGTCGAGGTTGAAGGAGTACCCGGCGGGCAGCGTGATGCCGACGACCGGCTTGGAGGCGCCCGCGTGCTGCAGTTTGGCCATCATGCGCGGCAGCACCGGCTCGCTGGACGAGGTGCCCAGCACGATCAGCAGCTCTTCCTTGATGTAGCGGAGGAAGGGCAGCAGGCGCAGGCCGTTGATGCGCATGACCGTACCGAGGACGACCAGGACGAAGAACAGGGCGGTGAGCCAGAAGGAGCCGACCAGCAGGAAGAGGTGACGCAGGGTGTCCAGACCGTAGTTGCCGATGGTGAAGGCCATGGAGCCGAAGGCGCCGATCGGTGCCAGCCGCATGATCCAGCGGATGAGCGTGAACAGGACCTTGGACAGCTTCTCGACGCCCTGGGTGATCCCCAGACCTGCCTCGCCACTGGCGTTCAGACCGAAGCCGAACAGCACCGAGATCAGAAGCACTGGCAGGATCTCGTGGCCGGTGAGCGCGCTGATCAGGGTGTCCGGAATGATGGCGAGGACGAACGCGGCGAAGCTCTCGTGGCTCTGGGTAGCCTCCGGCGGTAGGCCCTCGGTGGAGAGGGTGGAGGGGTCGACGTGCAGTCCGCTGCCGGGCTGGACGACGTTGACGACGACCAGGCCGATCACCATGGCGACGGTGGTCAGGACCTCGAAGTAGATCAGTGCCTTGAGGCTGACCCGGCCGACGGCGCGCGCGTTGCCCATGGAGGCGATGCCGTGGACGACGGTACAGAAGATGATCGGCGCGATCATCATGCGTATCAGGGCGATGAAGCCGTCGCCCAGGGGCTTCAGGTCGGCTCCGAAAGACGGCCACAGCCAGCCGGCGACGGCCCCGGCGAGGACGCCGATCAGGCACTGGACGTAGAGCAGGGACAGCAGTCGGCGGATGCGGCGCGGTGGAGCGGTGACGGTGCCCGGGGCGGCGTCGTTGCGGCTCATGCGGGGCGTCCTTCCAGGACGGGAACGAGAAGTTCGGCTCGGACGATGCGGCGGGCGGCGCGGTGCAGCAGCACCGTGGGGGACGCGCCGTCCGCGGCGGGGACGGCTTGGGCGGTGATGACACCTGCCGGGGTGCCCAGGCGCAGCGTGCCGTCGGCGGTCTGCCGGGCGACGCGGTGGGCGAGGGTGCCGGGGATGGCGGCTGCGGTGGCCAGCGCGACGGCGGAGGTGAGGCCGATCGCCGGGTGCGGGGCATGCATCGACACCATGCGGACGGCCAGGTCGTACTCGTCCTGTCCGACCGGGGTGCCACCGGTGGTGCGGTAGGCGGCAGGGCGGGCGACCACGCCGACCTTCGGCACGGCGTGGCTGACGGGATCGTGCTCCTTGGCCAGGCCCACGGCCAGGGCGGCCTGACGGCGCAGCACGGTGAGCGCGGGTACCGCCGCGGCGAACTCGGCCAGGGACTCGGTGCCTTGGAGTCCGAACGCCTTGGCCTCGAACAGCGCGGCCGGAGCGCCGGCGTCGACGAGGGACGCCTCGACCGGACCGGTTGGCCCCGTCAGGGTGTCCAGGGCGCGGCGCGTCGGCAGGGCGCGTCCTGTGGTCGAACCCGCCGGGTCCTCGAAGCCGAGCAGGACCGGCACACCGAGCGCGGCCGTGCCCGGCACTGCGGCCGTCCCCTCGTCGGTGGCCGTACGTCCCGGGGTGGGGATGGTGCCGCTGAGGCGGGCCCCGGTGTTGACGTTGAGCATCCGCACCGTGGTGGAGTCCGACGTGATCCGCACCAGGCCGTTGTGGACGGCGTACAGGGCGACGGCGGTGGCGCAGTTGCCGCAGTTGCTGGTCCACTCCACGCGCTCGTCACCGATACCGACCTGCGCGAAGGCGTACTCGACGTCGATGCCCGGCTCGGTCGACGTTCGGACGATCGCGGCCTTGGAGGTGGTGGAGGAGGCGCCTCCGACGCCGTCGATCTGGCGGGGGTCGGCGGCGTTGTAGGCGGCGAGCAGCAGGGTGTCGGCGTCCACACCGGTCGCCACCACGTCGTGGTGGTCGAAGATCCAGCACTTGCTGGTTCCTCCGCGGATCATCTCGCCCTGCAGACGCAACACAACAGACTCCTCATGGAAAGCCCCACGGCACTTCTGTGCGCGGTGCGATCCACAGTGGGCGCGGAGAGCGTGAAGTACAATCTCGGAAATCTGCACGGGTATTAAGCTGGAATTAACGCTGGAGGTGGCGCGGTGCTCGATGTCCGGCGCATCCTGCTCTTCACAGAGGTCGCCCGCCGGGGCTCGGTCACCGCGACCGCACGGGCTCTCAACTACACGCCGTCAGCGGTGTCCCAGCAGGTCAGCCGCCTCGAAGCGGAGGCCGGGCAGCCCCTGTTGGAGCGTCATGCGCGAGGCGTCACGCTCACCGACGCGGGACGCGCTCTGGCCGAGCGCGGGGAGCGGATCGGGCGCGAACTGACGGCCGCGGAGAACGAGCTGGCCGACTTCGCGGGACTGCGCGCGGGCACCCTCCGTGTAGGAACCTTCCCCACCGTTGGCGCATCTCTCCTCCCTCGGGCCGTGATCTGCTTCCGGGAAGCGCACCCCGACGTACGACTGACGGTACGCAGCGCCCGCATCGCGGGCCTGTGGGCGATGTTGGAGAACCGGGAAATCGAGATGTCCCTGATGTGGGACTACGACTGGAACCGCATCGACCGCGAGGACATCGTCATCACCTCACTCGTCGACGACCCCCCGGCCCTACTCGTCAGCAAGGACCACCCCCTCGCCGGCCGCCCTTCGGCCGCCCTCGCCGACTTCGCGAACGACCCGTGGATCACCCGCGCCGAGAAGCACCCGGTGGCCGAGGCCCTCGCCCGCAGCTGCCACGCGTCCGGTTTCGAGCCGCAGATCGCCTACGAGGCCCACGACTACCAGGAAGCCCAGGCCATGGTCGCCGCCGGCATCGGCGTCGCCCTCGCCCCCACCCTGGCCCTGGAAGGCATCCGAGGCGGCGTCAGCGTCTTGCCGCTGGAACCCCCCGCCCCGGTACGCCGCATCCTCCTCGTCCGCATGAGCGATCACGTCCTCACTCCTGCCGCCCAGGCCTTCGCGGGCTTTCTGCGCGACACCGCTGCGGCCGGCACGGCGTCTTGACATGCCGCGTTGGTCCGCAATCGCCATCCCTCCGGGACTGACGCTGTTGACCCGGATGCCGCGAGGGGCGAGGTCGAGGGCCTGGCAGCGGGGGAGTTCGAGTACGCCGCCCTTGCTCGCGTGTAAGTCCAGCGGCCGGCCTCGGAGATGTGGCCGGAGACGCTCGCTACGTTCACCACCGCCCGGCGTACGAGCGAGTCAGCGCATCGGCCGCGGTCGCGACGAGCTGGGCGGGGGCCAGCAGGTTGACCTCCAGGGTGCGCCGCCACTGCTGCTCGGTGGCTTCCACGCCCCCAGCAGGAACACCGCCGCGTTGTTGACCAGCACTCCAACGCCCTGTCCGCGTCGCAGGCGGCCTCGATCAGTTCCGGCTCCCGCGCGGGCGCGGTGTCGGTGATGTCGGCGGCGACCGTTCGCACACGTCGGCGTCCTCACCCAGGCTCTTGCGGACGGCCTCCAGGCCGTCGCGGTTCACGTCGATCCTGGTGACGTGCGCCCCCTCGGCGAGGACTGCGGCGGTGGCCGCGCCGATCCATCAGCGAAGTGGTCCAATGACCGCCTTCCGCACCGAGCGTGAACCCCTGGGCCCGCTGGAGCCGGAAGTCGGTCGGCAGACCGACCAGCGGCTGTCCCGGATGCGTCAGTCCGAGGGCGCGGACACGGGTCAGCAGCGCGCCGCGTAGCGTACGGCCTGACTGCGCATATGGGCGGTGATCTTCCCGGTCTCGGTCAGGAACGCGAGCCGGTTCAGATGGTGACGATGTCCCCCGAGCGCTGGAGAACCTTCAGGCCTCATCCCGCTGGCTACCCACTCCGCCCTCAAAGCAGCGGCCCAGAACGGCTCGCCCGTCAGCGTCTCCGGCATCGCACGCCCACCGCGCAGGACCCGGCGGCCGCGACCCGCCAGCCACGCCGCGCTCCTGACTGACCTCGCCAACGCGCAGGCACGTAGCGCCCGGCTCGTCACCCGTGCCCAGCCATTGGAGAAGCGTCTGTCCGAGGCGCTGGGGAACAGGTCCGGCGCGAATCCGGTCTCGGTGCCGCCCTCGATGTCGAGGAACTCCAGCGGACGATCACCCCGCCTGGAACAGCAGACCCTCGACCTGAAGGCGTCCTCGGAGGACGCGGGGGCGAACTGGAGGCTGCCCGGGAAGCCAACCGGCGGCTGACCAGGGCCTTGAACCAGCGCGAACGACCTAGGGCGTGTATCGAATGTCAGCCCCCGGCCCGGTCACGCTGCTTTCGCGTCCTCACCGGCCAGCAACGGATGCAACAGCGTGAGCAGGGCGCGCGGCCGGTGCAGCGGGATGATGTGGCCGCAGTCTTCGATGACATGTCCGGTGAGATCGTCGGTGACCGGGCGGAGTTGACGTTCCAGCGCAGCACCGACAGGCCGGGCGCCCAGCGCCATCGTTGGCACCGTCAGGCGGGCAGTGGCGACCGCCTGCTCGATCTGTACCGCGCTCTCGGGCAGGGCCCGGTAGTACGAGAACGCGCAGCTCAACGCCTGGCGGCCGGTGTATGCGCGGACGAAGGCGTCCCGGAGGACGGGGCGCACCCCGTCGCCGAGCGTGCCGGCGCTCAGAAACCAGTCGACGTAGGCGGCCTCGTGGCCATCCAGCACGGTCTCGGCAAGGCCGGGCCCGGCGGAATGGAAGCCGAACCACCACGGCGGCCCGTCGGCGAGGAAGTCCTCGGCGCCGGGCAGCCTGCCCAGAAGGGACTCCATGACGACCAGGCGCCGGACAAGACCGGGGCGGCGCAGGGCGAGGAGGAAGGCCGGCGCGGTGCCCGCGTCGATGCCCACCACCGCGACCGAGGACACGCCGAGCGTGGTGAGAAGCGCCGCGGCGTCCTCGGCCAGGGTGTCCGCGTCGTACCCGGAGGCGGCCCGGCTGCTCGCGCCGAACCCGCGCAGGTCCGGCGCGATGACGCGGTAGCGGCCGGACAGATCGGCCATCACGTCCGTCCACAGCTCCCAGGTATGCGGGAAGCCGTGCAGCAGCAGGACGGCCGGGCCCGATCCGGCGAGGGCGACGTTCAGTTCGACACCGTTGGCGGGGACGCGTCGCAGCTCGGGCATGGAGGGCTCCAGGTGTGGTGAGTGATGGTGACTAGGTCACGCTAGGGAACTATGCTGGTCCGCCCAAGACGGCACTTTCCGTTCAGGTGGTGAGCCCCAGGTGACCACGTCGAAAGCCGGCGGACGTGACCAGCGGCCCGGTGAGCGCGGTGACCTGCTGGATCCGCGCTGCCCGACCCGCCAGTTGCTCGACCGTATCGGCACCAAGTGGACGTCGATGGCGGTCAAGGTGCTGGCCGAGGAGGCTCCGGGCGAGCTCCGTTTCGCGGAACTGCGGCGCCGTATCCCGGGCATCTCACAAAAGATGCTGTCCGTCACCCTGCAGAGCCTGGTCCGCGATGGCCTGGTCGCGCGCCGCGTGGAACCCACCGTGCCGCCCGCCGTCCACTACCGGCTCACCGAGCTCGGCCTGTCCCTCGAAAGACCGCTCTCCGCCCTGCGGGTCTGGGCCGAGACGCACATGCCGGAGATCGACCGCAGCAACCAGCTCGCCGACGAGTCACCCCCCAACTAGGACTTGTCCGGCCGATCATCTTCCGGTTCCAGCACGCGAAGAGCCAGGCTGGTCCCGGTCGGGGCCTGGTGGCTGCATGCCCCAGGCCCCGACGGGGAGGGTTCATCCGGTGGGGGCTCTAGGTGTTGCCGCCTCGGTTGAGCCAGGCCCGGACGGATCCGCCGTCGTAGACGACGACGTAGTCGGCCTTTCCATCGCCGCTGATGTCGCGGAACGTTGATTTGTCACCGGGATATCCGGTCTCTTTGACGAAGTAGCGCTGCTCGGTGAAGCCTCCGTGGCCCCGGCCGCCGTTGTTGATGTAGGCGTGGACGGCTTCGCGCTTGCCGACCATGAGGTAGTCGGCCCTGCCGTCGCCGTTGACGTCCGCCAGGCGGAGCCTGCTCCGGGAGCCGTAGGAGACACCGGGTGCCCAGTTCTGGTGCTCCTTCCAGTGATAACCGCCGTCCGCTGTTTTCTGGTTGTAGTAGGCGTGGACGGAGCCGTTCTCGCCGACCCTGAGATAGTCGTCTCGGCCGTCACCGTTGACGTCGGCGAACCTGACGGCTTCCTGCGGGACATTGCGGAAGAACTTGTGATCCTCGACGTTCCATCGGAGTTCACCGTCCTCCACTCTCAGGTTCAGATAGAACCGTGCATTGTCGTCGCTGCCTGGGGGCGGGAGAACGACGATGTCGTCGCGCCCGTTTCCGTCGACGTCGGCAAGGCGGAATCCTCCGCTTTCCCCGAGAATGGGGATGCCGAACTTCACTTCCTTCCAGCGCGGTTGACCGGCTTGAGCCTTGCGGTTCAGGGCGAGGCGCACCCTCACGCCGTCTTCGGACACGCGCACGTAGTCGTCGCGGCCGTCACCGTCGAAGTCAGCGAGCTCGGTGGGGCCCTGAGGGTGCGTCATGCCGGGAGCGATGACCCCAAGAGGCCGCCAGCCCGGCCCGGCCGCGCTCCCGCCGTCGTCTGGGGGGTCGCACTTTGCGGACGGGTTCTGCGCGTCAGGCTCTTTGATCCAGCCCCTGTCGGCCGCCTCGACGACTCCGTTGTAGAAGTCAGTCCCCAGCTTGTCGTAGCCGGCGTCGTTGGGATGGGCGTCATTCTGGAGGCCGTCGTTGACCTTGATGTCGCTGGTGTCGGCCAGCACCACATGCTGACCCTGTGAGCGCAGTTCGGAAACGATGCTGGGCAGTTTCGCGTTGAGCGAGTCGATACGCGGCTGCAGACCCGGTTTCGCGGTAGGGATGACCTTTGCCACTACGACGACGGCTTTGGGCGAATCCTCCAAGGCGTCCGTGATCAGCTTCTTCAACCGTTGCGGGGCTGTCGCCATGGCGTAGTTCTCGTTGGCGTCGTTCGTGCCTGCATGCAGTGTGATGACGTTCGGCTGATAGCGAGGCACAGTGCAGGCGGCAACCTCTGCGATCTCGTCGATGCGATAGCCGGGGTGTCCCTCGTGGTCGCGATCGTCCATCGTCCCTCTGCGGGCGGATCCCACGAAGTCCACGTCTCCCTCGCTCACCGCGCCGTCCAGGGTGTCGAACAGCTCGTCGCGGTACCCGTTGCCGTCGGAGCTCTGCACGCCCGCTGTGATCGAGTCACCCAGGGGCATGGCGCGGATCGGATCGCACCACGGCAGCCCAGCCCACGAAAGGCGTAACGAATCGCCCAGTGATCCCCGTCGGTTCCACGCCTCTGCGCTCTGACACGGGTGTCGCTTCCGTTGCTGATATAGGCCCAGTCCAGCTCGTTTCCGCTGTAATGAGTGGGCTGGTTCGACCGGACGATATGCCGCTGCATCCGCTGCGGCATCGTGGCGGGGTCACGATTGAAATCGGCCAGGACCTGGACCGCGGCACGCGGCGTGGCCCTACGGGCATGACTCAGCGCCGTCCTGACGATGTTCGGAGCGTCACGCCCTCGCGCTGATCCCGACAAGGCATGCGCCGAGTAATACCAGCCTGTGCCGATCTGCACCCCTAAAATCGGGCGGGAGCTCGCTGAACCGCTTACCGGAAGCCGGACCGCGTCGTAGACGGTTTCGCGGGTGACAATGGCGAGACCGTTGCGCTGCTGGCCTGTATCCAGCCAGTAGATATTGACCGCGTCACTACTTTCCAGCCGGTAAACGTACTCATGCACGCGAGGGTCAGAGAAGACGCGATCGGTGCGGTTTGCCGAACCTGGGGCCTCGGAACCGGCTTCCTGCAACGACAGCACCTGGACACCTTCACGGAGCCGCTGCCGGATGCTGGTCAGCCAGCGGGATTCAGGGACCGTGTTACTTCCGTCACGTGACCCCTGCATGTTCTGTTGTCCAGTCACCAGATGCCTGCTCGGGACAGCCTCGGCCGGCACAGCGGCTGGAATCAACGCCAGCAGGGACGCGAGAGACGCCAAAGCAGTCCAAAGCGCCGTCAAACCAAGAAATCGACTTCCCCCTCCGGAACATCTCGTCAAACCCACCCTGCCTGAGAGACCTTTGCCGCCCATACGCTTTCTCCCTTTCATGATCAGCCTCCGTTGCGAAACGGTCCCGCAGCGACTGCGAAGCAGTAAACGTCCCCGTGGGTGTCGCCCTGGCCTGCTGCGCGATTGGTCCTTGAGCGACTGCCGGAGCAGGAAACCGATGCTGACGCCGAGGCCCCGGGCCGCCACTGCAGGGGGGCGGGCCGGGGCCTCGGGGCGGGGTCAGGAGCAGGAGGCGTAGAACTGCTTCCAGCCGTCGCTCGGCATGGACGGCAGGTCGGCCGGCGTGCCGACCTCGCCATACTCGTTGTTCGCGTCGGCGTCGTTGGCACCCGGGGTGCCGTCCGCCTCGGTGAGCCGCACCGTGCGCTCGCGCACGCCGTCGCCGGTGTTGGCCAGGACCGCCAGGTCCGGGCGCTCGTCCTTGTTGTAGTCGGCGATCCGCAGCTGCTGAGCCTCGCCGATATCGGTCTGCAGGGCGTCGGCCGAGCCTAGGCCGCCGCGGTCCAGCGGGCCGGGCCGGTACTCCGAGATGCGCGGGGTCGAGGGGTCGTCGACGCTTGAGGGCTCGACGACGTTGACGACCAGATCCAGCGTCCCGTCGCCCTGGAAGTCGGCGACCGCCGCGGTCGTGACCTCACCCTTCTTCGCACCGACGAGGGATGCGACAGAGACCGGGTCGGAGTAGGTGCCGTCCCCGTTGCCCCACTGGACCGTCATCTTGGTGCCGCTCAGCCAGGGGTTGTTGACCTTGTCCACATGGGCGTCCCCGTCGAGGTCGCCCACCAGGGTGTCCGCGTCCTCCAGACACGGGGCCGGTAAGCCGCGGGTCGACACCGGTTCAGCCGCTGCGGCCTGGTATCCGGCAAAGCCGAGACTCACAGCGGCCGCCGCGAGCGGCAGGGCGATCAAACGCGAGCGAGTGCGAAACACGTACGGGCTCCTTCGTTCTCATGGCCGAGCAAACTACGGCCGCGATGGCCCCCGAGACCGCAATAGCGGCCGTCCTGGGAGCGCTGTCGTCGTTCTCCACGAAAAACCGTGCCGTCACGGCACAGTCAAGCCCTTCCGGAGGGGTGGGGTGGCGCTTGACCGTGCCGCGACGGCATGGTTTCGAATGGAGTGGGTCGAGGCCGCGCGCTGACGCGCGCGGAGCCGAACGGAGTGCGAAGCCATGGCATGGAGCACGCGTGAGATCGCCGAGCTCGCGGGCACCAGCCTGCGGGCGGTACGGCACTACCACGAGGTCGGTCTGCTCGACGAGCCGGAACGCCGGGCCAATGGCTATAAGCAGTACGGCGTGGCCCACCTCGTGCGGCTGCTGCGTATCAAGCGCCTTGTCGACCTGGGGTTCCCCCTGTCCCAGATCGCCGAGATGGGCGAGTCCGATGATCATCCGGAGGAGGCGTTGCGCACGCTCGACGCCGAACTGGCGGCCACCATCGAACGGTTGCAGCGGGCCAGGATGGAACTCGGGTTCATCCTGAAGAAGTCGGTTCCGACCGACCTGCCTCCGGAGTTCGCCGCGGCCGCGGTCGACACCCCGATGTCCGACGCGGATCGCTCGTTCGTCACCGTGATGAGCAGGGTGCTCGGCCCGAAGGGCACGGCGGCCTATGCGGACCTGATGAGAAACCCCGTAATGGATGCCTCCGGGGAGAGGTTCGAGCGGCTGCCCGCCGACGCCGACGAGCAGACCCGAGCCGACGTCGCCGAAGGGCTGGTCGCCTTCGTGCACTCGCTGTACCGGCAGCATCCGGGTCTGAGCACCCTGACCGCCGACGCCCCGCGCGGCGAGAAGTTCGCGAAGAAGACCGTCGGCCAGGCCCTCCAGGACATCTACAGCGACGCCCAGGTGGACGTCCTGCGCCGGTTGGGCGTTCTGCTCGCCGAAGCGCGGCGGGGCACCGAACAGCCTGGCAGCACCGGGATCTGAGCGCACTTACGTCGGCGGTTGCCGACTGTGACGCAGCGACCGGGCGAGAGTTTCAGCGACATCAGCGCGACTGTCTGACCGTGAAACTCGGCCGGCCCGAGTGAAACGGGACCGATTTCGGCCCACCGGGCGTTCGCTGCCAAACCCCAGAATCAGCAGACCCTCGGCAGCGACTCTTGGGCCCTCGAGGAACTGACCACCGCATCCGACTGGTGCCAGCGCACGGTCACGACCGGGCAGGTCGCTACTTCGCCCGAAGCTCTCACGCTACTTGCAGAACAGGGACGGACTCGCCGCGTCCGAAACGCAGCCACCCGCCGCTTCCAACACCCCGCGCAGCCAAGCTGACTTGATCCACAGGTCTTGACTATTACTCGGGCTGCTGCGCTTGGACGGCCAGACGATCAGAGTGTCGAAGCCGGAGCTGCGTGAGTGCTGTTTCAGCGCCTCCAGGAGCGCGGAGCCTGCTCCCTTGTTGCGCTGTGACGGCGTGACGTAGAAGTTCGTGCCGTAGCCGACCGGGGTGTTGGCGGTGTACGGATCCGGCGGAGCATGGTGCGTGCTGGTTGCTGATCAGGCTCAGGATGTGCCCGGCCCGGGATCAGAGGCGGCAGCGCACGCGTGTGTCGGGCCTCTGGACGCCGGGCGCGGCTGTGCACGTTCATGTGTACGCCGACAAGAGGGCAGCCCGGTGGGGAAGAACCGAGGCTCCCCACCGGGCTGCCGTGGCTGCTTGACGCCCCAGACGCCTGCCCAGCCTCTGCAGGATGCCCCTTGCCGTCGGTGACCAGGCACTGCGAGGCACGCGCCGACGGCGGGAACTGCTTCACGGCGCCTGCCTGCCGAAGATCCGTCCGGGCGGCCAGGCCGGCGGTATCAAGGCCGCCGCCGGAGACTGGCCACCTGGGGCGGATTTGGCCGCGCGCCAGTGGACGTCGCGGAACGGATCATCATCCCGGTCACTGCGTTGCCCGGCTGGCACGTCGGCGAGCCCTGCGCTGGAGTCCGCCATGCTCAGGTGTTGAAGCCGGGCATGGACAGGTACTTGAGCTGCTGGTACTCGTGGAGGCCTTCCGGTCCGCCCTCACGGCCCAGGCCGGACTGCTTGATTCCGCCGAAGGGTGCCGCGACCTCGGAGACCAGGCCGCGGTTGATGCCGACCATTCCGGCCTGCAACCGGGCAGCGACCCGCCGGGCGCGGTCGATGTGGGACGTCATCACATACGACGCGAGGCCGTGCTCGGTGTTGTTGGCCACCGCTATGGCCTCGGCCTCGGTGGAGAACCGGTGGATGGCGGCGACCGGGCCGAAGACCTCCTCGTGCATGATCGCGGCGTCGGCGGGGACGTGGTCCAGCACGGTCGGGGCCGCGTAGTGGCCCGGCCCGTCAGGGATGTCCGCCTTGCCGATGACGACGGCACCACGGGCCACGGCGTCCTCGACGAGGTGGCGGACCTTGTCCACCGCGCGGTGGTCGGCCAGCGGGCCGAGCTCGGTGTCCTCCAGGTCCGGGGAGCCCACCCGGATGGCGGCCATGCGTTCGGCCAGCGCGGCGGCGAACGCGTCGGCGATTGGCTCCTGGACCAGGAACCGGTTGGCGCCGACACAGGACTGACCGCCCAGCCGCATCTTCGCGATCATCGCTTCGCGGACCGCGAGGTCGAGGTCGGCGTCGTCGAAGACCAGGAACGGCGCGTTGCCGCCCAGCTCCATCGAGGTGCGCAGCACCCGGGCACCGCTCTGCTGCAGCAGCAGCCTGCCGACCGGGGTGGACCCGGTGAAGGACAGCTTGCGCAGCCGGGGGTCGGCCAGCAGGGCCGTGGTGACCGCTGCCGCGTCGCTGCTGGTGATCACGGTCAGGACACCCGCGGGCGCGCCGGCCTCGCGCGCCAGCTCGCCCAGCACCAGGGAGGACAGCGGGGTGAGCGCGGCCGGTTTGAGCACGGCGGTGCAGCCGGCGGCGAGGGCGGCTGCGGCCTTGCGGGCGGCCATGGCCAGCGGCACGTTCCACGGAGTGATCAGCAGGCAGGGCCCAACCGGTTCGGCGACAGTGACGATGTGACTCTTGCCGTCCGGGGAGGGTGTGCTGCGCGCGTGGGGGCGGACTGCCTCTTCGGCGTACCAGCGGAAATAGGCCGCGGCGTAGTCGACCTCACCCCGGGCTTCGGTGATCGTCTTGCCGATCTCCAGGGTGATGATCCGGGCCAGACGCTCACGGTGTTCGATCATGGCGTCGGTGATCCGGTGCAGGACGGTCGCCCGGTCCCGCGGGCTGGTGAGGGCCCACTGGTCGGCGGCCGCGGCCGCCGCGTCCAGTGCTTTGAGCGCGTCCTGTGCGCCGCAGTCGGCGACGGTGGCTATGACTTCCTCGGTTGCGGGGTTGCGCACCTCGAAGGTGCGACCGCCGCTGGCGGGTTGCCAGTCGTGGGCGAGGAAGCCACGGGGGACGGATTCGAGGACTGCCGACTCCCCTGAGGGAGCGGTGAGCGTGTCAGTCATGCGCGTGGCTCTTTCGCTGATCGCAGGATGGTGTGTTGAGAGAGCACGATCGGTGGCTGGTCATACGGCCTCACCTCCGGGGTTGGCGACGCCTACCGTGTTCTCGACGGACAGCAGGGAGTCCTGCCGTCCGGAGCCGAGCCAGCGCACCAGGGCGACCAGGCCGAGGGCGAGGATCGCGAAGGCGATGAGGATCGCGCTGATCGCGGTCACGCTGGGGTCGATTTCGAAGGTCAGGGA
>NZ_VBZC01000139.1:0-4274 GCF_005786655.1 Streptomyces montanus | reverse complement strand
TGGGCGTATGCGGCCACGTTGCGGGCGTGGTCGGCGAGTGACGCGTTCACGTTGAACGTGACGGTCAACGAGCGGCTGCCGCTGCATCCCGACATCGACCGCGTCATCGGCGAGTACACGTCTCAGGTCCTCGTCGCGTTCCAGAGCGATGCCCAGGACCCCGTCCGCGATCAGATCACCGCACTACAGGACCGGTTCTGGCAGGACTTCGAGCACCGCGCCTTCAGCGGCGTCCGCGTTCTGCGGGAACTGGCGCGGAGCGACGACCGTACCCGCACCACCATGCCGTTCGTCTTCGACGCCGTGCTGGGCCAGGACATTGACACGGCAGATCTCCCGGAGTGGTTCCAGGGCCTGCCGTACGTCTCAGCGACAGCACCGCAAGTCGCCCTCGAATGCCAGGTGTTCGAGCTGGGTGGTGTGCTGCGGGTGAATTGGGCGGTGGTGGAGGAGTTGTTCCCGCCGGGGTTGGTGGATGCCGCGTTCGCCGCGTTCGGTGGGTTGGTGGAGCGGTTGGCTGATGACGAGGGTCTCTGGGACGCGTCCGAGCTGGGGCTGGTCGGTCCTGCGGAGTTGGTGGCGCGGGAGAAGGTGAACGCGACGGCGGCGGTGCTGCCGACGGGGCTGCTGCATGAGCTGGGCGGTTCTTTGCGGGCTCGGGGTGAGGTTCCGGCCGTGATCGCGATGGATCGGACGGTCGGTTATGCGGAGTTGGATCGGCGTGCGGCGCGTATCGCCCGCAGGCTGAGGGAGTTGGGGTGTTGTCCGAACACGCTGGTCGGTGTGGTGATGGACAAGGGCTGGGAGCAGCCGGTGGCGGCGTTGGGTGTGCTGCAGTCGGGGGCTGCGTACCTGCCGGTTGACGCGGCGTGGCCGGTGGAGCGGGTGCACCACATCCTGGGCCGGGGCCAGTGCCGGGTGGTGCTGACGCAGGCGCGGTTGGCGCGGATGCTGGAGTGGCCGAGCGACGTGACCGTGCTGGCGGTGGATGACGAAGCTGTGTGGGCCGGAGTGGATGACGGGCCTCTCGATGCGGCGGCGGGTTTGGATGACCTGGCGTATGTGATCTTCACGTCGGGTTCGACGGGTGAGCCGAAGGGGGTGATGATCGACCATCGGGGGGCGGCCAACACGGTGGCGGACATCAACGACCGTTTCGGTATCACGGCGGGGGACCGGGTGCTGGGGCTGTCGTCGTTGAGTTTCGACCTGTCGGTGTGGGATGTCTTCGGTGTGTTCGCCGCCGGCGGCACCCTCGTTCTGCCGCGGCCGGACGCCGGCCGTGATCCGGAAGCCTGGGGCGAGCTCGCACGGCGGCACGGAGTGACCGTGTGGAATTCGGTGCCGGCGTTGGTGGAGATGCTGGTGGAGCATGCCGGTGCCCGCCGGGAGTCGCGGGAGTCGCTGGGCGGGCTGCGGCTGGTGCTGATGAGCGGGGACTGGATCCCGTTGTCCCTGCCTGATCGGATCCGGGGCGTGGTGCCGGAGGCGGAGTTGGTGAGTCTGGGGGGTGCGACGGAGGCGTCGATCTGGTCGATCTGGCATCCGATAGGGGAGCTGGATCCGGGTTGGCCGAGCGTTCCGTATGGGCGTCCGCTGGCGAATCAGACTTTCCATGTGCTGGATGGGGGTCTGTGTCCGGTTCCGACGTGGGTGCCGGGGGAGTTGTTCATCGGCGGTGTCGGGGTCGCGCGCGGTTACTGGGGTGATGCGGACAAGACCGCGGAGCGGTTCCTGACGCATCCGGTCACCGGTGAACGGCTGTACCGGACGGGGGATTTGGGTCGTTATCATCCGGACGGGACGATCGAGTTCCTGGGCCGTAACGACCATCAGGTGAAGATCAACGGTTATCGGATCGAGCTCGGTGAGATCGAGGCCAGGCTCACCGCCCACCCGGGGGTCAGGGACGCCGTCGTCACCGCCACCGACAACCACCTCACCGCCTACCTCACCCCAGCTGCTTCCGAGGACGTCAGTGGGGAGGACCGGCTCCGCGTCAGCGAGTGGGAGAGGGTCTTCAACGCCATGCGCTCCGAAGTCGGCGTAATCGGCGACGACTTCGACACGACGGGCTGGATCAGCACGTACACGGGCGCTCCCATCCCCGACGAGGCGATGCGGGAGTGGGTCGACGAGACCATGCGCCGCATCCTCGAATGCGCGCCCTCGCACGTACTGGAGATCGGCTGCGGCACAGGCCTGTTGGCGACCCGCATCGCCCCCCATGCGCACTACATCGGTGTTGACGTCTCCGCCGAGACCCTTGCCACTCTCCAGACGTACTTCGACGCCCGCCCCGAATACGCACACCGGGTCCGCCTGCTCCACCGGGATGCCCGCGATCTGGCGGACGTCGAGGACTCCAGCGTCGACTGCGTCGTCGTGAACTCCGTTTCGCAGTACTTCCCGAGCGGCGCGTACCTCATGGATGTGCTGCGCGAGGCGGCTCGGGTGCTGTCCGACGACGGCACGCTGTTTGTGGGCGACGTTCGTGACCTGCGCCTCCTGCGCGCCTTCCACACATCGGTCGAGCTCCATCAGGCAACACCTGCCGACTCGATGGAGGAGGTGGCGGAGCGTGTAGTCCAACGTGCCGGGCGAGAGGGCGAGTTGGCGATATCCCCCGATCTTTTCCGCGGACTGCGGAGCCTGGGCTTCAACACGGTCAGCCTGCGACCGAAGAGCGGGGACCCGACCACGGAGATGGCGGACTACCGGTACGACGTGATCCTGAGCAAGTTCCCGACCACGGTCGTAGCCGAGGTGCCGGATCACGTCACGGTTCTGGACGGACACTCCGAAAGCGTCGTCGACGACCTCCGCGCCTCCCTCCAGGAGTCCGCCTCCCGCGCTACCGCTGCCGTGGTGGTGCGTGGAGTGCGGAATCCGCGCCTCACCCGCGATCTGCGAGCCGCTGACCTTCTGGAGCGCGGCTCGGCAGAGGGTCTCGAAGATGTCAGTCCGAGTGAGGCGGCGACCGAAGGGTTCCGCACCGACGATCTACGGACCATGGCGCAGGACGGCGGCTGGCTGGTCGAAGCCTGTCTGGCCGAGTCGCCGGCTGCGGCCGACATCGTCTTCTACCGCGGCGATCGGCCGACGCTCCTGGCAGAGGACTGCCAATCCCGGGATCTGAACGGCGCGACGGGCGAGTTGGTGAACTCCCCGGCCGCACCGCAGCTCAGCTCCCGATTGGTGGAATCCGTGAGCGACCACCTGGCCGGTACGCTGCCCGCCTACATGCTGCCGGAGCGGTTCGTGATCCTCGATCGCCTTCCGCTGTCGGCCAACGGCAAGGTCGACCGCAGTCGTCTTCCGGCACCCGGCCTCGACGACACGGCTGAGGGGCCCGAGGACGGCTCCACCCCGCGGAACCTCCGGGAGGAGCGTCTGTCGGCAGTCTGGTGCGGCGTACTCGGCCGCCAGAGCATCGGGATCCACACCGACTTCTTCCGTGCGGGAGGTGACAGCCTGCTCGCGGTCCGAACGGCGTCAGCGGCCGCCTCGAACGGTTTGCCGCTCACCGCGGCCGACATGTTCGCCCACCCCACGATCGCCGCACAGGCCGCGCTCCTGGCGAGCCGTGAGCACGGTGCGGACGGAGAGGGGCTGGCACTGCCTCAGCTCGTACCCGACCCCGAGGGGCGGTTTGAGCCGTTTGCTCTGACGGATTTGCAGCAGGCGTATCTATTGGGGCGGGGTGGGTTTTTCGCGTTGGGGAATGTGCCGGCGGCGTTCTATGCGGAGATCGATGGGGTGTCGGTGGATGTGGGGCGGTTGGAGGCGGCGTGGAATGCGGTGGTGGGGCGGCATGACATGTTGCGGACGGTGTTCACGGAGGATGGTCGGCAGCGGGCGTTGGCTGAGGTGCCGGTGTATCGGTTCGCGAGGCATGACCTGAGGGATGTGGGTGCCGGCGAGCGTGAGGCTCGGTTGGGCGCGGTGCGGGAGGAGTTGTCCGGGCGGGTTCGGGAGCCTGGGCGGTGGCCGCTGTTCGAGGTGGCGGTGACGCGGCTGGACGAGGAGCGGACGCGTATCCACGTCGCCGTCGACCTCCTCATCGCCGACGGAGCCACATTGGGCAGGCTCGTTCACGAATGGGGCGCCCTCTATCGCGACCCCGAGGCGGAGATCACCGCTCCGGCAGTCACCTTCCGTGATTATGTGCGGGCGTTGGAGGGGGTTGAGGAGTCGGCGGCGTTTGTGCGGGCGCGGGAGTACTGGCTGGGGCGGTTGGATGAGTTGCCTGCTGCGCCGGAGTTGCCGTTGCG
>NZ_VBZC01000138.1:0-5180 GCF_005786655.1 Streptomyces montanus | reverse complement strand
CGGCCTCGGCGGTCGGGGCCGGCGCGGGGGCGGCGGCCTCGGTGGACGGGGTGGCCTGCGGGGCAGGCTCCGGAGCGGCCGCGGGAGCGGGCTCGGCGGCCGGAGTCGGAGCGGCGGCATGGGCGCCAGAGCCGTCGTCGATCAGGGCCAGCTCGGCGCCGACCTCGACCGTCTCGTCCTCGGCGACCTTGATGGAGGCGAGCACGCCGGCGGCGGGCGAGGGGATCTCGGTGTCGACTTTGTCGGTCGACACCTCGAGCAGCGGCTCGTCGGCCTCGACGCGCTCGCCCTCGGCCTTCAGCCAGCGGGTGACAGTGCCCTCGGTGACGCTCTCGCCGAGCGCCGGAAGGGTTACGGAAACCGCCATGGTTTCTGTTGCTCCTTAGGAATTGCGGAAGTCTGTGTCGTCGCGCCCGAGGGCTGTCAGTCGTGCGAGTGCAGCGGCTTGCCGGCCAGAGCCAGGTGGGCCTCGCCCAGCGCCTCGTTCTGGGTCGGGTGGGCGTGGATGAGCTGCGCGACCTCGGCGGGCAGCGCCTCCCAGTTGTAGACCAGCTGGGCCTCGCCGACCTGCTCGCCCATACGGTCACCGACCATGTGGACGCCGACGACGGCACCATCCTTGACCTGGACGAGCTTGATCTCGCCCGCGGTCTTGAGGATCTTGCTCTTGCCGTTGCCCGCGAGGTTGTACTTCAGAGCGACGACCTTGTCCGCGCCGTAGATCTCCTTGGCCTTGGCCTCGGTGATCCCGACGGAGGCTACCTCGGGGTGGCAGTACGTCACCCGGGGCACGCCGTCGTAGTCGATCGGCACGGTCTTCAGACCGGCGAGACGCTCCGCCACCAGGATGCCCTCGGCGAAGCCGACGTGCGCGAGCTGGAGCGTCGGGACCAGGTCACCGACGGCCGAGATCGTCGGCACGTTCGTCCGCATGTACTCGTCGACCAGGACGTAGCCGCGGTCCGTCGCGACGCCCTGCTCCTCGTAGCCGAGGCCGGCGGAGACCGGGCCGCGGCCGATGGCCACCAGCAGCACCTCGGCCTCGAAGGTCTTGCCGTCGGCGAGGGTCACGCGGATACCGTCCTGCGTGTACTCGGCCTTCTCGAAGAAGGTGCCGAGGTTGAACTTGATGCCGCGCTTGCGGAAGGCGCGCTCAAGAAGCTTGGAGCTGTTCTCGTCCTCGACCGGCACGAGGTGCTTCAGGCCCTCGATGACCGTGACATCCGTACCGAAGGACTTCCAGGCGGAGGCGAACTCGACGCCGATGACACCGCCGCCGAGGATGATCGCGGACTGCGGGACGCGGTCCAGCGTCAGCGCGTGGTCCGAGGAGATGATGCGGTTGCCGTCGATCTCCAGACCCGGCAGCGACTTCGGCACGGAGCCGGTCGCCAGGAGGACGTGGCGGCCCTGGACGCGCTGCCCGTTCACGTCGACGGAGGTGGGGGAGGACAGTCGGCCCTCACCCTCGATGTAGGTCACCTTGCGGGAGGCGACCAGGCCCTGCAGACCCTTGTAGAGGCCGCTGATCACGTCGTCCTTGTACTTGTGGACGGCCGCGATGTCGATGCCCTCGAAGGTGGCCTTGACGCCGAACTGGTCGGCCTCGCGCGCCTGGTCGGCGATCTCGCCGGCGTGCAGGAGGGCCTTCGTAGGGATACAGCCGTTGTGCAGGCAGGTACCGCCGAGCTTGTTCTTCTCGATCAGGGCGACGTCAAGGCCCAGCTGCGCTCCGCGCAGGGCCGCGGCGTAACCGCCGCTACCACCGCCGAGGATCACTAGGTCGAAAACGGTGCTGGCGTCGTTCGCCACGTCACGTCCTCCATGCATGTGCGCCGTAACGCCGGGCCCCTGTGTCTCATTCCGGGGATGTCCGGTCGGTCGGCTGGTGTCCGGCCGCTCTTTCTTCGGCCCTGTGGTGGGGGCCCTGTCCTGCCGAGACCCCATCTTTGCACTTGTCTGTGGGACCTGGGACGCCGGGCCGCTGTGTGAGACGTCCCACTGTCCGTCCCCGCGCCCCGTCAGGGGCGCGGGGAGACAACCATGCGTGCCTCAGCCCAGGTCGCCCTTTGCCGTCAGCTCGGCCAGGCGGACCAGAGTGCGGACCGCGGAGCCCGTGCCGCCCTTGGGGGTGTAGCCGAAGGGGCCGGACTCGTTGAAGGCCGGGCCCGCGATGTCGACGTGTGCCCAGGTGAGGCCCTCGCCGATGAACTCCTTCAGGAACAGGCCGGCGACCAGGCCGCCGCCCATCCGCTCTCCCATGTTGGCGATGTCCGCGGTGGGGGAGTCCATGCCCTTCTTCAGGTGGTCCGGCAGCGGCATCGGCCAGGACGGCTCGCCGACCTCCTCGGCGGCCTCGACGACCGCGGTGCGGAACGCGTCGTCGTTGGCCATGACACCGAAGGTGCGGTTGCCCAGCGCGAGGACCATCGCGCCGGTCAGGGTCGCCACGTCGACGATCGCGTCGGGCTTGTCCTCGGAGGCCTTGGCGAGCGCGTCGGCGAGGACCAGACGTCCCTCGGCGTCGGTGTTGAGGACCTCGACGGTCTTGCCGCTGTACATACGCAGCACGTCGCCGGGGCGGGTGGCGGAGCCGGAGGGCATGTTTTCCGCCAGTGCCAGCCAGCCGGTCACGTTGACCTCCAGGCCCAGGCGCGCGGCGGCGACGACGGCGGCGAACACGGCGGCGGCGCCGCTCATGTCGCACTTCATCGTCTCGTTGTGCCCGGCGGGCTTGAGCGAGATGCCGCCCGAGTCGTAGGTGATGCCCTTGCCGACGAAGGCCAGGTGCTTCTTCGCCTTGGAGGACGTGTACGACAGCTTCACCAGGCGGGGCGCGGACGCGGACCCGGCACCGACGCCGAGGATGCCGCCGTACCCGCCCTTCTCCAGCGCCTTCTCGTCGAGCACCTGAATCTTGATGCCGTGCTCCTTGGCCGCGGCCTGCGCGACGGCCGCGAACGCCTCCGGGTTCAGGTCGTTCGGCGGGGTGTTGACGAGGTCGCGGGCGCGGTTGAGCTCCTCGGACACGGCGGTGGCACGCTCGACCGCCGCCTTGTACGCCTTGTCGCGGGGCTTCCCGCCGAGCAGCGTGACCTCGGCGAGCGGGGCCTTGCCGTTCTTGCTGTTCTTGCCGTTCTTGCCGTTCTCCTTATACGCGTCGAAGGCGTACGCGCCGAGCAGCGCGCCCTCGCCGATGGCGCCCACGGCCGGGGCGTCCGTGACGGGCAGGGCGAACGCGGCCTTCTTCGAGCCGGCGAGCGCGCGGGCGGCGACGCCGGCCGCGCGGCGCAGCGTCTCGGTGCCGAAGGAGGTGTCCTTGTCGGGCTGCGCACCGAGACCGACCGCCAGCACGACCGGTGCCTTGAAGCCGGACGGCGACGGCAGCTTCGTCACCTCGCCCTCGCCACCCGAGGCGCCGAGGGTCTTCAGAACGCCGGCGAGCCCGCCGTCGTACGCCTTGTCCACGGCCTCGGCGCCCGGCGCGACAACCAGGTCCCCGGACTTGGAGGCAGCGGCCTTGGCGACACCGACGACGATCGCGTCGGCCCGCAGGCCGGGCGCTGCGGCGGTGCTGAGAGTGAGAGCAGTCACGGTGGTGAAATCTCGCTTTCATTGAGTTGCTGCTGCGGCCGAGGACGGTGGGTCGGCCGGGCCCGTTGGCAGACCCTGGAACGCGGCGGATCCACAGGCCGGACCGGACCGGAGGGGTGCCGTGCACGAGCCTACGCGCGGTGTGGGGTTTTGCTCATTCGGGCGACCGTTCCCGCGCGACAGGCGGCCGTTCATCCCAGTTTCGCGGTGTGGCCACTTCTCACCGTCACTTCTGGTGACCTGAGTCACACTTCTTAGGTCTGCCGTGAGGGGTCGGCTCACCGCGGCCGCCGCTCTGGCGGCCGCGGGCATGCTGGCGCAGCTGAAGAACACCGGCATCCCGTACACCAGGGTCGACCTCGACGACTCGGGCCGCCCGACGATCGACGAGGCGTTCCTGAGCGACACCGTGGACGGCGCCCCACGCGCCAGGTACCAGGGCGTCGTCCTGCCCAACGAGGCGCCGTTCGGCGCGGGTTCGGCCGAGCAGACCGCTCTGGAGACGTACGAGAGGACCTTCGGCATCCCGCAGGTCGACGCCTACACCTGGGCGTCACCAGCCTGGAGCCGGCCCGAGGATCACCAGGTGGGCGCGGGTGCGGGAGGTGGCGGCGGGGCCATCCGCAGGCCGCTGACCGATGTCCCGGCCACCCGGTCCGCGAGGGAACGGCGGGCCGGGGAGAGGACGGGCAGCGAGTTCAGGAGGAAGACGGCCACGGCGACGGTCCAGCACACGAACGAGAGCATGAACATGCCCTCGACCAGCAGACAGCAGGCCAGCGCGTACAGGCCGACGTCGGCCGTGGTCGTCACGGCCGCGCGCAGGGCGGCCCGGCCCGGCGGGCACGCGGTGACCTTCAGGCCCACCAGGGCCTTGCCGAGGGTGCGTTTGGAGAGGGCGAGCGCCGCCCACTGGTAGAGGAAGGTGACGAGCACCAGCAGCCCGAAGGCCTGCTCGACGTACAGCACGGACTTCCGCCAGAGCGAGTTCCCGAAGTCCGCGGAGGCGTCGACGAGATCACCACGCGAGGTGAGGATCTCCCAGCCGCTCGCCGTCGCGAGGTCGGGCACCTCCGTCACGAGTGCGGATATCCGGTTGAAGGTGAACACGGCGAGCGCGGTCGCGAGCGCGAGCACCAGCCCGAAGTCGACCAACCAGGCCAAGGCGCGACGGATTTTGGGCACAGCTGTCCCCCGATCAGCATCAGTTGTCCGGTCGAGTCATCCGGTCGAGAGTCATCCGGTCGACAGAACAAGCTAGACGGTCTGCTTTCAGTTCAGGGCCAGAACGAGCAAGGAAGTTGTCGCCGCCGTCTCGGCCAGCCCGCCGAACACATCGCCCGTGACACCGCCGAACCGGCGGACGCAGTGCCGCAGCAGCAGTTCGGACGCGGCACAGGCGGCGAGCACGGCGACCGCACCACGGACGATGCCGTACGTCTCGACGCCGTACGTCCCCATGCCGTACGTCCCGAAGAGCGCGCCCGCGCCCGCGGAGGCGCCCGTGACGGCGGCCGCCGCGAGAAGCGCGCCGCGCACGGGGACCGTGCCCGCGACCGCGGCGCCCAAGCCGTCTGGGCGGGCCG
>NZ_VBZC01000137.1:0-5807 GCF_005786655.1 Streptomyces montanus | reverse complement strand
CTGTTGCCCGGCGTGCGGCACGCACCGGTCGACGCGGCCGCGGCGGTGGCCCTGCTGTCCGGGGCGCGAGCAGCCCTCGGCGTCGCGGCGGCCCGGGCCCCGCACCCCCGTCCGCGGGTGGCCTGGCATGCGCTGGAGTCGGCGGACGTCCTCGCCCGGCTGAAGCGCGAGCTGCACACCGAGCTGAGTGCCGCCCGGGAGACGACCACCCAGGTACGTAAGGCGGCCGACACGGCCGGCCATCTTCCCGTCCTCGCCCCGGCGCGATGGTCGCTGCGGCTCGCCCGGGCCGTGCGCGACGAACTCGACGATCCGCTCACCCCGGTCCTGGCGGTCGGTTCCGCCGCCTCGGCGATCCTCGGCTCCGTCGTTGACGCCCTGCTGGTTTTCGGCGCGCTCGACCTCAACGCGCTGGTCGGCGGCGTACAGCGGCTGCGGGCCGAGCGGGCGCTGTCCGGGTTGCTCGCGGAACAGAAACAGAAGGCGCGCGTGACGGATCGGGAAGACGAAGCGCCCGCCGAAACACCCGCCGAAGCTGATGCCGAAGCACATGCCGAAGCGCACATCGTCGACGCCGCCGAACTCGCTCCCGGCCAGGTGATCGAGCTCCAGGCGGACGACGTCGTGCCCGCCGACGCCCGCCTCCTGTGGGAGGACGGCCTGGAGGTGGACGAGTCCGCGCTGACCGGCGAGTCCCTGCCGGCGGACAAGCGGACGGACCCGACTCCGCGAGCTCCGGTGGCCGACCGCGACTGCATGGTGTTCGAGGGCACGACCGTGGTGGCCGGACACGCCGGGGCCGTCGTGGTGGACACCGGCGACCGTACCGAGGCCGCCCGGGCCGGCTCCCTCGCCGCTCGCACCCCGCCGGCCGGTGGGGTGCAGGCCAGGCTGCAGGAACTCACCCGCAAGGCGCTGCCGTTGACGCTGGCGGGCGGGGCCGCGGTGACGGGTCTGTCGCTGCTGCGCGGGACGCCGATCCGCCAGTCGGTGAGCGGCGGTGTGGCGGTCGCCGTGGCCGCCGTCCCCGAAGGCCTGCCGCTGGTGGCCACGGTGGCGCAACTCGCGGCCGCCCGGCGGCTGAGCCGCCGCGGTGTCCTCGTCCGCACCCCGCGCACGCTGGAGGCGCTGGGCCGCATGGACACGGTCTGCTTCGACAAGACGGGCACCCTCACCGAGAACCGGCTGCGGCTGGTCCGGGTGACCGACGCCGACGGCACCGTCCACACCGTGGACGAGGCGCGCTCCGGGCGTACGCTGCGCGACGCGGCGCGTGCCTGCCCCCGGCTGAACGGCGACTCCGGCCGACCGGCGCACGCCACCGACGAGGCGGTCCTGGACGCGGCCGGCCCCGACGAGGACTGGACGCAGACCGAGGCCCGCCTGTTCGAGGCGGCCCGCGGGTACGCCGCCGCCGTCGGCCGGGCCGCGGACGGCGCACCTGTGCTCGTGGTCAAGGGCGCCCCGGAGACCGTCCTGCCCGCGTGCCGTGACCTCCCGGACCACGCGTCCGAGGTGGCGCAGTCGCTGGCCCGCGACGGACTGCGGGTCCTGGCGGTCGCCGGGCGTCCACTGGAGGACGGCGAGGAGGCGACGGACGTACTCGAAGAGCCCCTCGAAGGGCTGGAGTTCACCGGCCTGCTCGCGCTGGCGGACGTACCGCGCGAGACATCCACGGCCCTCGTGCACGGTCTGCGGAACGCGGGCGTACGACCGGTCATGCTGACCGGTGACCACCCGCAGACCGCCCGGGCGATCGCCGCCGAACTGGGCTGGCCGGACGACACGACCGTGGTCACGGGCGACGAACTGGCGGCCGCGGACCGAACGGCCCGGTCCCGGATGCTGAGCGACGCGAGCGTGGTGGCCCGCGTCGCACCCGAGCAGAAGCTCCAGGTCGTCGAGGCGTTGCGGGACGCGGGCCGGGTCGTCGGGATGGTCGGCGACGGCGCCAACGACGCCGCCGCCATCCGCGCCGCCGACATCGGCGTGGGCATCAGCGCCCGTGGTTCGGCGGCCGCACGCAACGCGGCCGACATCGTCCTCACCTACGACGACCTGACGGTCCTGGTCGAGACGGTCACCGAAGGCCGTGCGCTGTGGCACAGCGTCGCCGACGCCATCGCCATCCTGATCGGCGGCAACGCGGGGGAGGTCGGGTTCGGCATCGTCGGCACCGTCCTCTCGGGCTCCGCTCCGCTCACCACCCGTCAGATGCTGCTGGTGAACCTGTTCACGGACCTGTTCCCGGCGATGGCGGTGGCGGTGACGCCGCAGGAGAAGGCGGCTGGAGCGGAGGGCGACGACACGGCACAGGGGGAGGGCACGACAACGCGTGAGGGGGCAGGCGTCGCCGATCCGGGCGCTGAGTCCGAAGGGCCTCTCGGTACGTCGCTCCTCGGCGCGCCACTGATCCGGAAGATCCGCCACCGTGCCCTCACCACGTGCCTGGGCGCGACCGCCGCCTGGCTGGTCGGCCGCTTCACCCTCGGTACGGCCCGCCGCTCCACGACGATGGCCCTGTGCGGCGTCGTCGGCACCCAGCTGGCCCAGACCCTGGCCGACCGCCGCCACAGTCCTCTGGTCCGCATCACGACCCTCGGCTCCGCCGCCGCCCTGGTCGCCCTGATCCAGACGCCCGGCCCCAGCCAGTTCTTCGGCTGCACGCCCCTGGGTCCGGTCGCCTGGGGCGGTGTCGTCGCGTCGATCGCACTCGCGGTGGTGGGGCACCAGGCCCTGCCGCAGATGGAGAAGGCCGTCCTCCGGTACGGGCCGTCCGACGAGGCCTGGAGCAGGGCCGTACGTGCTGCCACACAGGGCCACGGTCAGAGGGACAAACCGTCAGGCTCCGGGTTCTCTGCCGGGCCCGTGAGGCCGAGCCCGGCCTGAGGGGTGGGTACGCGTTCGGGGCGGGCCGGGGCTTCGTATGCTCGGGGCATGACCGACAGCAGCGCGCTCGACCCCGAGGACCGCAAGATCGTCACCCTGGCCCGTGCCGCACGGGCCCGTAACGGTGTGCCCGAGGGGGCGGCCGTACGGGACGAGACGGGCCGTACGTATGTGGCGGGGACCGTGGCCCTGCCGTCCCTCCAGCTGAGCGCGCTGCGGACCGCCGTGGCCATGGCGGTGGCTTCGGGCGCGAAGTCGCTGGAGGCGGCCGCGGTGGTGAGCGAGGCGGAGGCCTTGGCGGAGGAGGATCTGGCGGCTGTGCGTGATCTCGGGGGGCCGGGTACGCGGGCGCTGCTGGCGGGCGTTGACGGGGTGGTGCGGGTGGTGGTGGGGGAGGACTGAGTCTGTTCCTTCCTCAAGAGACCGGGTAGGGGCGGCGGGGGCGAAAACCCGCCGCGCCCGCACCCTGTCTTCGGCCACTTCCTCCAGCATTCGGAAGAATCCCCACCGCTTCTCTTGCCATCGCAAGCCACGCGCGCCTCAATGGACGAGCTCTTCCGACGGACCGTCAGATCCGCCTCCGCGTAGCGCGCCGCACCCCCGCTCACGGACGGTCGACGCGCACTTCTCCCCACAGCGTCACCGAGGAACCGGTCCGTCCGTACGTACGTCCCCCCATGGCAATTCCCGTACAAGGGAAGGGAATCCGATGAGACGCACGATGAGACGCAAACGGATCGGCCTCGGTGCGGCCCTCGTGGCCGGCACTCTCTCGGTCACGGGCCTCGCCCTGGCCCCCGCGGCGGCGGCGGTGGTTCCGCAGACCGCGACGATCAACGCGACCTGCGGCATCTACGGCGGCGGCGAGGCCACGCTCACCGCCACCCAGGACGGCACATCCGCCACCATCACCGTCACGTCCGCGATCACCGCTCCGGTCGCCCTCTCCGCGGACTCGATCGCGTCCACGCTCACCATGGTGAAGGCGGGCGGCGGCACCACCCAGTTCACGGGCACCAAGAACCCGGCGATGGCGGCCGGTGACAGCGTCACGGTCGGCCCCCTGAGCGGCACCGTCGCCTCCGGCGACAGCCTGGAGGCGAACGGCGGCTCCCTGAAGATGGTGGTCCTCGGGCTCACCGTGACGTGCACGGCCGATGGTCCGCAGTCCCCGGGGCCGTTCGTCTTCGACTAGGCCGCGTACGTCCCGGTAGGTGAAGGCCGGTGTCGCACGCGCGTGGGCGCGGCGGCACCGGTCCCGGGCGTGAGGGCCGCGAGTGCCGCGAGGGTCGTGAGCGCCTTGCGGGTAGTCGCGGGTCGTGAGGGCCGTGAGAGTTGTGATTCAGAGCGCGTCGGGGCCGCGGTCGCCCGTCCGCACCCGGACCAACGTCTCCACCGGCAGCACCCACACCTTCCCGTCACCGATCTTCCCCGTCCGCGCCGCCCGCACGATCGTGTCGACGACCGAGTCCGCGTCCGCGTCCTCGACGACGACTTCGATACGGACCTTGGGGACGAGATCGACCCGGTACTCGGCCCCGCGGTACACCTCGGTGTGCCCGCGCTGGCGACCGTATCCACTGGCCTCCGAGACGGTCAGTCCTTCCACGCCGACTTCCTGGAGCGCGCTCTTGACCTCGTCGAGGCGGTGCGGCTTGACGATCGCGGTGATGAGTTTCATGCGTGGGCCTTGATCTTCCGGTGGTGGGGGCGGACGGCGTGATCGTAAGCGGTCCGGGCGTGCGCCGTAAGGTCCGGACGGGCAGACGTACGAAGGGGCTCCGATGATCAGGGACAATGGGCGCCATGAGCGTTCGTACCCAGTCATCCGAGCCGTCCGAGGCCACCCACCGCGCCGGCTTCGCCTGCTTCGTGGGCCGCCCGAATGCGGGCAAGTCCACCCTCACGAATGCTCTGGTCGGCCAGAAGGTGGCGATCACGGCGAACCAGCCGCAGACGACTCGGCACACGGTGCGGGGGATTGTGCACCGGCCGGACGCGCAGCTGATCCTGGTGGACACCCCTGGGCTGCACAAGCCGCGCACGCTGCTCGGTGAGCGGCTCAATGACGTCGTCCGCACGACCTGGGCCGAGGTCGACGTGATCGGGTTCTGTCTGCCGGCGAACGAGAAGCTGGGGCCCGGGGACCGCTTCATCGCCAAGGAGCTGGCGTCGATCAAGAGGACGCCGAAGATCGCCGTCGTCACGAAGACGGACCTGGTCGACGGCAAGACGCTCGCAGAGCAGTTGATCGCCATCGATCAGCTCGGCAAGGAGCTCGGGTTCGAGTGGGCCGAGATAGTGCCGGTGTCGGCGGTCGGTGACAAGCAGGTGGATCTGCTCGCCGATCTCCTGGTTCCCCTGCTGCCCGAGGGGCCCGCGCTCTATCCGGAGGGCGACCTCACGGACGAGCCCGAGCAGGTGATGGTGGCCGAGCTGATCCGTGAGGCGGCGCTGGAGGGTGTGCGGGACGAACTGCCGCACTCCATCGCGGTGGTGGTGGAGGAGATGCTCCCGCGCGAGGACCGTCCCGCCGACAAGCCCCTGCTCGACATCCATGCCTTCGTCTACATCGAGCGGCCCAGCCAGAAGGGCATCATCATCGGGCCCAAGGGCAAGCGCTTGAAGGAGGTCGGGATCAAGTCGCGCAGGCAGATCGAGGCGTTGCTGGGTACGCCGGTCTTCCTCGACCTTCATGTGAAGGTCGCGAAGGACTGGCAGCGGGATCCTCGGCAGTTGCGGAAGCTGGGGTTCTGAGCCGTCGGTCGGACCAGGTTTTTCGCCCCCGCCGCCCCTACCCGTCCCATCCCTGGGGCTCCGCCCCAGACCCCGCTCCTCAAACGCCGGAGGGGCTGATTTTCAGCCCGTCCGGCGTTTGAGGACGAGGCCGTTCAGGCCGATTGGGGGTCTGGGGGCGG
>NZ_VBZC01000136.1:608-5874 GCF_005786655.1 Streptomyces montanus | reverse complement strand
AACTCGACGCCGATGTTCTCGACGTTCCGCGCGATCAGGTTGTCGTCGGTGTTGGAGATGATCGCGATCTCGTACTTGGTCTTCAGGGCGCGCAGCGCGTCCGGGACCTCCGGGAAGGGACCGAAGGTGGGGACGGCCTCGACGAGGGCGTCACCGTCGGAGTCGCGGTACTCCAGGCCGTGCAGGCGCATGGCGTTGCGCAGGCTGGAGTGCAGGATCTCGTGGTACGGGCGATAGGCCTCCAGGACGGCCTGGAAGCGCATGACGCGGAAGTCGTCGAGGAACTCGTCGACATCCAGGTTGTCCAGATCCAGCCGATCCTCCAGGACCTTCAGGGTCGTGGGGCCGAGCTCGAAGTTGATCAGGGTCGCATAGGCGTCGAAGGTGACGATCTCTCGCATGATGTTCAGCCTCAGTCTCGCGGGTTTCAGGGTTTTCCAGGGGTTGGGTGGGGGCTTCAGACGACGCGTTCGCCGGGGGTGACGATCGCGTCGAGTGCGGCCAGGTCGGCCGGGCCGGGGATCCAGTCGGCCGCCGCCGCGTTGGCGGTGACCTGTTCGGGGGTCATGGCGCCGCAGATGACGGAGCCGACGGCGGGGAGCGCCGCCAGTGCGCCCACGGCGACCTGGAGGAGGGTGAGTCCTCGTTCGGCGCCGTACGCGGTGAGCGCCTCGGCCTTGTCGAGGGCCGCGTCGGTGAGCCAGCCCTGCCGCCAGGACAGGCGGCTGCCGGGCGGGGGCTCCTCGCCTCGGCGGTACTTTCCGCTGAGCAGGCCGTTGGCCAGCGGGTAGTACGGCAGGAGGCCCACGCCGTGGCGCAGGCATGCCGGGATCAGCTCCCGCTCCACGGCTCGGTCGAGCAGGTGGTAGCGGGCCTGGGTGGAGACGAAGGCGTCGGTGAGGTCCTCGGCCGGGAGGTTGGAGCAGCCGATGTACCGGATCTTGCCCTCGTCCACCAGCTCCCGCAGGGCGGTGACGGTCTCTTCCAGCGGAGTCACGCCGTCCGGCTCGTGGTACTGGTACAGATCGATCCGGTCGGTACCGAGTCGGCGCAGTGACGCCTCCACCGCGTACCGGAGGTAGGCACGTGCCCCGCGCGGACCGTACAGGTCCGCGTCCCGGCCCATCTCCATGCCGAACTTGGTGGCCAGCACGGCTTCGTCGCGGCGCCCCTTGAGGGCGGCGCCGAGGAGCCGTTCGCCGTCACCGCGCCCGGTGGCGCTCTCCCCGACCCCGCCGTACATGTCGGCGGTGTCGAACAGGGTGATCCCCGCGTCGAGGGCGGCGTGGACGACGGCCTTCGTGCCGTCCTCGTCGAGGCGGGCGCCGAAGTTGTTCCCGCCCACCCCGACCACCGAGACGGTGGGACCGCGCTCTCCGAGCGGGCGGTACCTCATGACCGGTTCCCGAACCCGATGCAGACGTTCTTCGTCTGCAGGTAGCTCGCCAGACCTTCGAGGCCCTTCTCCCGGCCCCAGCCGCTGTGCTTGTAGCCGCCGAAGGGGAGTTCGACGCCGGTGCCGACGCCGGTGGCGTTGACGTAGACCTGGCCGGCCCGGATGCCCTCGGCCAGGCGCATCGCCTTGTCGATGTCGCGCGTCCAGACGTACGACGCGAGGCCGTAAGGGCTGTCGTTGGCGATGTCCAGGGCCTCGTCGGCGTCGTCGAACTCGATGACGGTGACGACGGGGCCGAAGATCTCCTCGCGGGCGCACCGGGCGTCGTTGGTCAGGCCGGTGAGCACGGTCGGCTCGACGTAGTAGCCGTCGGCCAGGGCCGGGTCGGACGGCGCACGGCCACCGGCCCGTGCCACGGCGCCCTCCTCGCGGGCCAGGTCCAGGTAGCCCAGCACCCGGTCGCGCTGCCTGGCGGCGACCAGCGGGCCGACGTCCGGGTCGGTGAGACCCGGGCCGACGCGCAGTGCGGCGGCGTGGGCGGCGAGCTTGTCGAGGAACTCCTCGGCGCCGCGCTGGAGCAGCAGCCGGGTGCCGGCCGAGCAGGTCTGGCCGGCGTTGCCGAACGCGGAGGCGGCGACGGCGCCGAGGGCCAGGTCGAAGTCGGCGTCGGCGAAGACGACGACCGGGGACTTGCCCCCCAGTTCCGTGACGGAGGGGACCACGTTGGCGGCGGCGGCCTGGGCGACCTTGATGCCGGTGGGCACCGAGCCGGTGAAGGTGACCTGGTTGATGTCCGGGTGGCCGGCGAGGGCCGCGCCGGTCTCGCCGTCACCGGGGACGACGTTCAGGACGCCCGGCGGAAGGCCGCACTCCAGGGCGATTCTGCCGATCTCCAGCGGGGTGAGCGGCGCCTCCGGCGACGGCTTGAGCACCACGGTGCAGCCGGCCGCCAGCGCGGGGGCGGAACCCCTCGCGGTGTTCTGCAGGGGGTAGTTGAAGGGGATGATCTGGCCGGAGACGCCGATCGGCTCGCGGACGGTGTAGTCGATGAGGCCGGGCCCGAGGGGGATCGTGGTGCCGCCGAGTTTGTCGGCGACGCCCGCGTAGAACTCGAAGTACCGGGCAGCGGCTTCGACGTCGGCCTTGGCCTGGCGCAGTGGCTTGCCGACGTCCTGGCTCTCCAGGCGGGCCAGCCGTTCGCCCTGGTAGCGGATGGCCTCCGCGATCCGGTAGAGGATGCGGCCCCGGTCGGCGGCGCGCATCCCGGCCCATTCGGGAGAGGTGAAGGCCGCGCGTGCGGCAGCCACCGCCTGGTCCACGTCCGCCTCGCCGCCCAGTGCCACCTGGGCGATGGCCGTGCCGTTCGACGGGTCGAGGACGGTGAAGGAGCGTCCGTCGGCGGCGGGGACCTGCTTGCCGTCGATGAGCAGCTCGGTCAGCTGCAGTTCGCCGGTCATGGTCGGATCTCCCCAAGGACCTCGCCGAAGATGACGACCTCGTCGCCGGGGCGGACGGTGCGGATCCGGCGGACCCAGAGCACGATGCCGTCCTGCGGGGCGCTGACCTCCTCCAGCGTGTTGCCGTAGTGGTCGACGATGGTGGCGATCAGGTCGCCTTCCTTGCAGTTCTCGCCCGGCTCGGCGCGGGCGACGAAGAAGCCGCCGGCGGCGGAGCGGGCGAAGGTGCCGGAGACGGTGGTGTAGGTGTCCCGCAGCTCCGCCTCGCCGTCGGTCATGCCGAGGCTGCGCAGGACGTTGCGGACCGAGTTCATGTGCGTCTCGACATTGGCCTCGCGGTAGGTGCCGCCGCCGACCTCGATGGTGATGGCGGGCTTGCCCGCCGCGAGAGCGGGGTGGCGGACCGTGCCGCCCCACTTGCCGCCCTTCCAGACCAGCTCGTGACCGGCCGCCAGCGCCAGGTCGGTGGCCAGGTCCTCGTAGCCGCCCTGCAGGATGACCAGCGGGGCGATCTCGCCGTAGGCGCCGCCGGTGTGCAGGTCGACCACGGCGTCGACGGCCGGGATGACCTTCTCCACGAAGGTGGCGGCCAGCCGCTGGGAGTACGAGCCATCCGCGTCGCCGGGGAAGATGCGGTTGAGGTTGAGGTGGTCGATGCCGCTGGCGCGGGCGGCCGCCTCGAAGGCGGGGGTGTTCAGGCAGGGGATGCCGACGACGGTGCCGCGCAGGGTGGCCGGGTCGATCTCGGCGAGCACGCGCCGGACGGCCTCCTGGCCGTCGTACTCGTCGCCGTGTACGCCCGCGTCCACACAAAGGACCGGGCCGTCCTGCTCACCGTTGACGACGATCAGCGGAATGCCGAGCTCCACGCCGTAGGTGCTGGTGCCGACCGGGATGAGGCCCTGGGCGCGCTCGCCGGGGGCGACGGTCAGCGGACCGATGGAGTACATGTGGTTCCTTCCCAATACGTGGATCAGATGCGGGCGGACGCCTCGGCGAGGGTGCCGGCGACGATCGCGGCGATACGGTCGAGCAGAGCGCGGTCGCTGATCAGCGGGGGCGCGATCTGGACCAGCGGCGCGGAACGGTTGTAGACACGGGCCAGCAGGCCGGCTTCACGCAGCCGGCGCGGGATCAGGTCGACGATCACATCGGCCCGGGCGCGGTCGCTGAAGCCGCCGCCGTCGAGGTCGCCGACGAGTTCGCAGGAGTAGAAGAACCCGCTGCCGCGGACATCGCCGACGATCGGCAGATCCGTGAGGGCCGCCATGCGTTTCGCCAGGACGTCCTGGAGACTGCGGACGTTGTCCAGGATCCGGTCCCGCTCCATGATCTCCAGGTTGCGCAGGGCGATGGCCGCGCTCAGCGGGTGCCCGGCGAAGGTGTAGCCGTGGTTGAGGACTGCGCCGGGCCGGTTGATGACCTCGGTGACCTTGGTGCTCACCAGGGTGGCGCCCATCGGGGCGTATCCGGCGGTGATGCCCTTGGCGACGGTGATCATGTCCGGGCGGGCGCCGTACCGGTCACCGCCGAACCACTCGCCGAGGCGGCCGAAGGCGGTGATCACCTCGTCGGCGACGAGCAGGAAGCCGTACCGGTCGGCCAGCACCCGCAACCCCTGCCAGTAGCCCTTGGGCGGGGTGATGCAGCCGCCCCGGTTCTGCACCGGCTCGGCGATCAGCATGGCGATCGTCTCCGGGCCCTCGGCCAGGATCGCGCCCTCCAGCTCGGCCAGGAGACGGCCGGTGAACGTGGCGTCGTCGACGTACTCGGGGGCGAGGCCGAAGCGGTTGGTGTTGGACACGAACCGGGTGTCGATCGCCGGCGGGCCGTACGGCTCCGTCAGGCCCGGGTCGTCGGTGAGCGACAGGGTGCCG
Source organism: Streptomyces montanus (assembly GCF_005786655.1). Taxonomy (NCBI): domain Bacteria; kingdom Bacillati; phylum Actinomycetota; class Actinomycetes; order Kitasatosporales; family Streptomycetaceae; genus Streptomyces; species Streptomyces montanus. Next base: position 1,144 of record NZ_VBZC01000136.1, on the reverse strand, counting down.
ATGGTCAGCCCGTGGTAGGCGCCGCGCCGGGCGATGGCCTTGGTGCGGCCCGGCTCGCCTCGCAGAGCGTGATAGCGGCGGGCGATCTTCCAGGCGGTCTCCACGGCTTCGGCGCCGCCGCTCGAGAAAAAGGTGTGCTCGATGTCCACGGGGGCGATCCGGGACAGCCGCTCGGCGAGTTCGATCGCCGTCGGGTGCGCGGAGCCGGTCCACAGCGGGCTGTAGCACAGCTCCCGCAGTTGCCGCTCGGCGGCCTCGGCGAACTCGGGGCCGTAGGAGTAGCCGAGCTGGCAGCAGTACAGCCCTGACAGGCCGTCGATGTAGCGTTTGCCGTCCGCGTCGTCGACGTACGGGCCCTCCCCTCGCCGGACGACGAGGAGGTCTTCGCCCTCGGGGCCGAGCGAACCGTTGGCGGTCATGTTCAGCAGCAGGTGCCGCTGAGCGGTGGCGGCGGTCAGCTGAGCGGCGACGGTGGTCATACGGCCTCACCTCCGGGGTTGGCGACGCCGACCGTGTTCTCGACGGACAGCAGGGAT
>NZ_VBZC01000136.1:0-598 GCF_005786655.1 Streptomyces montanus | reverse complement strand
TGATCGCGGTCACGCTGGGGTCGATTTCGAAGGTCAGGGAGTTGTAGACCCGCACGGGCAGGGTGACGGTGTCGACGGAGGAGAGGAACTGGGAGATGTAGAACTCGTCGAAGCTGGTGATGAAGGAGAAGATCGCTGCCGCGATCATGCCGGGGGCGGCGAGGGGGAAGGTGATCCGCCGGGCGATGGTCAGTCGGCCGGCGCCCATGCTGGCGGCGGCGTCCTCGAGGCGTTCGTCGATGCCGCGCAGGGTCGCGATCAGGATGAGTACCGCGATCGGTGAGGCCAGCACGGTGTGGCCGAGGGCGATGGCGATGGGGCTGCCCAGCATGGCGGCGGGTTCGAAGAGCAGGAACAGGCCCAGGGCGGTGACGATCTGCGGGATGACCAGCGGTCCGAGGACCAGGGCGTAGACCGCCGAGCGCAGCGGGAGTTCGCTGCGGGTGAGGGCGGTTGCCGCGGTGACACCGATGATCAGTGAGAACACGGTGCTCAGGGCGGCGACCAGGGCGCTCAGTGACAGTGCGGCCGGCCATTTGCTGCCGTCGGCGAACAGCGCTTTGTACCAGTTCAGCGTCCACGCCTCGGGTGGGAAGGA
>NZ_VBZC01000135.1:0-5906 GCF_005786655.1 Streptomyces montanus | reverse complement strand
GGGCGCGGCGTCCGGGGCGCGGCGTCCGGCGTCCGACGTCCGGGGGGGCGAGGCCCTTCAGGCCGCAGCCGCACACCGCCCGCCACGTCAGATGCGGCGCCGGGCCTTCCGCGCCCGACGGACGAGCGCCGCCGTACCGAGCAGCGCGACCGTCGCGCCCGCGGCCCCCGCCGCCGTCGCGTCCTTGCGTCCGAGCCGTCGCCCGGCCACGGTGTGCCGCCCGGCGACCTCCTCCAGAAGCTCGGCGAGAACCTCCTCGTTGGTCCACTGCGGCCGCCACCCGGCGTCATGGAGCCGGCTCCCGCTGACGACCCAGGGGTGCATCGTGTACGCGAGGTCCCCGGCCGGCGACGGTGTGAGCCCGATCCGGTGGAGCCGGGCCGCGGCGCCCAGAGCGACGGCCGAGGGCAGCTCCATCCGCCGGATCCCGCTGAGCTCCTCGACCTCCTCCTGCTCCAGCCACCCGTCGCAGCCGACGGCCAGCTCCCCCTCGACCTTCTCCAGGACGGCGTACTCCAGAGCGCTGCACAGGTCCTCGACGTGGCAGAACTGCCAGGCGGGCCGGGACCCGGCGACGACCAGCAGCCGGGGCGACTCGAAGTAGCGGGTGAGGGCCGTGTCGGTGCCCCCGACGAGCACGGCGGGCCGTACGACGGTGACGTTGAGCCCGGGGTGCGCACGGGGCGCCCGCCGGGCGAGCCGCTCGACCTCCAGAAGGTCCCCGACGCCCGTGGCCTCGGCGGTGGCACGCAGTTCGGCGTCTTCGGAGAGGGGCAGTTCGTTGTCGGGCAGTGCTCCGTAGACCATCGCCGAGGTGCACAGCACCACGCGGTGGACACCGGCGGCGGCCGCGGCGGTGAGCACGGTCTGGGTGCCGCGCACGTTGTACGCGGTGCGTGCGGCCGTGTCGGTCTCCAGATCGAGATCGAGCGCCAGATGCACCACGACGTCCGCACCGCGCAGCTTGTCGGCGATCGCGGGGTCCCGGACGTCGAGGATGTGCCACTGCGCGGCCGCACACTCGCCGCGCCGCTCGTCGATGGCGATGACCTGCTTGATGTCGTCGCTGGCGGCGAGCCGCTCGGTGAGCAGCGCGCCTACGCCGTCCGCGGCGCCGGTGACCGCTACGACAGGGCCGCGGACGGCCGGACTGGTTGAGGGGTTTCGCGCTGCGCGAACCTGCGGATCTGGGGAACTCACCGGGCGTCTCCAGCGGTTGTGTTCAGTAAGGACGCGCGTGACGCGTACGTACCAGGTGACATCCATCCTGCCGCAGCCAGGGAGTCGGCGAAGCATTGAGGCCCGAACCGGCTGCGGTGTCTACGCTGGGTGGTGATGTCGGGCAGCCGCCGTCGGAAAGAACCGGCGGCCTTAACAGCCGAGGAATCCCGTGAGTGACACCCCATTCGGATTCGGCCTTCCGCCGGAGGAGCCGGAGAACGGCGACGAGGGCAAGAAGAAGGACCAGGAGAGCGGTGGTGGTCAGGGACCTGCCAACCCGTTCGGTTTCGGGCTGCCCGGAGGTCCTGGCGGCCCTGGAGCCGACAACCCGCTCGCCGCAATGTTCGGTTCGCTGAACCCCAACGACCTGGGCGCCGCGTTCCAGCAGCTGGGCCAGATGCTCTCGTACGAGGGCGGCCCGGTGAACTGGGACATGGCCAAGCAGATCGCCCGCCAGACGGTTTCCCAGGGCACCCCGGACGGCACCAAGGACTCGAGCATCGGCCCCGCCGAGCGCTCCGGGGTCGATGAGGCCGTGCGCCTGGCCGACCTGTGGCTGGACGACGCGACGTCCCTGCCGTCCGGCGCCGGTACCGCGGTGGCCTGGAGCCGCGCGGAGTGGGTCGAGGCGACCCTGCCGGTGTGGAAGGAGCTCGTCGACCCGGTCGCCGAGCGCGTCGGCGCGGCCATGGGCGACATTCTTCCCGAGGAGATGCAGGCCATGGCGGGCCCGCTCATCGGGATGATGCGCTCCATGGGCGGCGCCATGTTCGGTACGCAGATCGGGCAGGCCGTGGGCGTGCTCGCGGGCGAGGTCGTCGGCTCGACCGACATCGGCCTGCCGCTGGGCCCGGCCGGCAAGGCCGCGCTGCTTCCGGTGAACGTCGAGGCGTTCGGCAAGGACCTCGGCGTACCGCAGGAGGAGGTGCGGCTCTACCTCGCCCTGCGCGAGGCCGCCCACCAGCGCCTGTTCGCACACGTGCCGTGGCTGCGCTCGCACCTGTTCGGCGCGGTCGAGGGTTACGCGCGCGGCATCAAGGTCGACACGGCCAAGCTGGAGGACGTGGTCGGTCAGCTCGACCCGTCGAACCCCGAGCAGTTGCAGGACGCACTCCAGCAGGGCATGTTCCAGCCGGAGGACACACCGGCCCAGAAGGCGGCGCTGGCCCGGCTGGAAACGGCGCTGGCGCTCGTCGAGGGCTGGGTGGACGCCGTCGTGCACGCTGCCGCCAAGCCGCGTCTGTCGTCCGCGGACGCGCTGCGCGAGACGCTGCGCCGCCGCCGCGCCTCCGGCGGTCCGGCCGAGCAGACCTTCGCCACGCTGATCGGCCTGGAGCTGCGCCCGCGCCGGCTGCGGGACGCATCGCGCCTGTGGGCCTCGCTCACGGACGCACGCGGTGTCGACGGCCGTGACGCCCTGTGGGCCCACCCGGACATGCTGCCGACCGCGTCCGACCTGGACGACCCGGACGGCTTCGTGCACCGCGAGCAGCTGGACTTCTCCGAGCTGGACAAGATGCTCGGGGAGGCCGCGGACGGCCCGGCCGGGAAGCCGAACCTGAAGAAGGACGACGAGAAGGACGACGACAAGGGCGACGACGCCGAGTGAGCCTCCACGACGACACGGTCCTCGTACTGAAGAGCTACGAGGGCCAGGAAGAGCTGCTCCAGACGTATCTGGACCATCTTCAGGCTCATCCGGACGGTATGTGGAAGGCCTGCGAGGCCGGACACATCACAGCGAGCGCTCTCGTCATCGACCCGGAGCGGGAGCGTCTGCTGCTGACCCTCCACAGGAAGATCCGTATGTGGCTGCAGATGGGCGGCCACTGCGAGCCGGAGGACGAGACGCTGGCGGCTGCCGCGCTGCGGGAGGCCACCGAGGAGTCGGGCATCCAGGGGCTGACCCTGCTCCCCGGCGGACCGGTCCGTCTGGACCGGCATCTGACGCCCTGCGCCTGGCACCTCGATGTGCAGTACGCCGCGCTCGCCCCGGCCGGGGCCGTCGAGGAGATCAGCGACGAGTCGCTCGACCTGCGATGGTTCGCCTACGACGAGGTGGCGGACGTGGCGGACGACTCCGTCGTACGACTCCTCGAAGCCACGCGGGCCAAGCTCTGAAGAGGTGAGGGACGAAGAGGTAAGGGGCGACCGCCATGGCGGTCGCCCCTTACCGATTCCCTCCGCGGAGGGCTAGTTCCAGACGTTGCCCTGGTTCTGCCCGCGGGCGCCGTGCTGCCCCATGCCGTACTGGGCGCGTGCGCCCTGTCCGATCACGGCGTTCTGCGGGGGCAGCAGTTCGCTGGGCTGGACGAGCGCGTAACCCGTGCCCATGAAGCTGAGCTCCCAGCCTTCACCGGTGTTGCCGCGGCGCCGCCACACTCCGGAGGAATGCGTCTGCGCCTGCATCTGCACCCGCAGGCTGGTGGACCAGGCGACGATGGCGTCGGCGTCGCAGTTGACGTACCGGTCGGGCGTGACCTGCATCATCAGCGGCATCCCCGAGGTCATCAGTGCGACCTTGCCGCGTCCGGTGATGTTGAGCTGGTACTTGCCCGAACCGGAGATGCCGTACTGGCTGTCCACGGCGATCACGTCGTAGTGCAGCGAGGAGTCCATCGCCAGGACATAGCTGCCGTCCACGGTGAGGCCGTCCTGTTCCACGTCCACCACATGGATGTGCTGGGCGAGGTTGGCCAGATAGACGTTGCCCTGCCCGTGGCAGCGCATCAGGTCGAGGCCCTCCCCGGTGTGCGCACGGGAGCGCTGCTGACTGGAGTTCTGGTACTCGGCATCGAACTCCACCAGCCCCTGGTAGGCGACCATGGTGCCCTTGCGGGCGAGTATGTCGTCGTGGCCCTCCAGGACAACACGCAGCATCTGCTTGTTCTGCAGGCTGTAACGCTCCTGGGTCTGCTGCTCGTTGTAGGCGAAAAGCGGGCTCTGCATGGTGTCTGACTCCCCCTCAGCCCCGGACTCGAAGGCGGTCGGTGCTGTCCTCACTGGGCTGGACGACGACGATGCCCTGTCCGGAGAACGCCATCTGGTACGCCTCGCCGCTGCCCCGCCCGATCAGCGACTGCGCCTTGAAGCTGCGCTTGCCCTTCACCTTCAGGTTCGGGGACCAGGCGACGAGCGCGTCCGGGTCGACGTACGTCTCGTCCTCGCCTCCGCCGCAGTCGACGACGATGGGCTTGCCCCGAGAGGTCAGCGCGACCCAGCCCTGCCCGGAGATCTTGGTGTTCCACAGGCCCTGTCCGGCGAACTTCGCCAGTCCCTTGACGCGTTCGACGCCCCACTGGAGGTGTGCGTCGAAGGCGAGCAGGTTGGTGGCGTTGACGGAGATCCCGTCGCCGTTGAGGTTGATGACGACGACGTTCGCACCGTAGTCGGAGAGGTAGAGCAGGCCGTCTCCGGAGCACTTCATGAGGGGCGCGCCCTCACCGGTCATCCAGTCCTTGGCGATCTGGCGCACGGCCGGCGGGTTCGGCTCGTACTGGACGAAACCTTCGTAGGCGACCATCGACCCCACGCGCGCGAGAAGGTCGTTCCCGGTCTGCATGGCGACCTTGAGCATGTGGTTGCCGTGGTTCTCCATGCGCGTGGCGACGGGTGCCGGGGCAAAGCCCGCGAGCTGCTGGTTCATAGGACGGGCTCCCTCAGACCTCGTACGGCTGGACGACGATGAAATTGCCGGGCGCGCCACGGAACTGGAGGTTCACGCTCTCTCCGGTGTCGCCCGGGTAGGCGTTGCGGCGCATCCGGACCTGGCTGGAGACGATCACCTGGGAGGCGGCGGACCAGGCGACGACGGCGTTGCAGTCGGCGAACGTCGTCGGCGTCACCGGCAGCACGACCGGCACGCCGTGCGTCTTCACGACGATCGTGCCCGTCCCCTGGAACTGCATCGTGAACAGCGCGCCTCCGGGGATGCCGTGTCCTTCGACGCGGCGCACCTCGTACTGCAGCGTCTCGTCGAACGCGAGGACGTTCTCCGCGGAGACACAGACGGCGTCGCCCTGCAGCTCGATGGGGTGCAGCATCGCCGAGTTCTCGGCGAGGAACACCTGGCCGCGACCGGAGCAGCGCATCAACTGCATCTCCTGGCCGGTCGCGTTGCCCACGATCCGGCCGGAGAATCCGGCGCCCTTGTAGCTGAAGTCGACCTTGCCCTGGTAGAGCACCATGCTGCCCTGGCGGGCGAGCACGGCCTGGTCGCCGCCCGCACCGAGGTCGACGCGGACCATCTTCTTGTTCTGCTGCGTCCAACGCTGACCGGTGGGCGCCTCCTTGTACGGCTGCAGAGCCGCGGCGAGACCGGCACCGCCCTGGGGAGCGTCCTGCGGTACTCCGTACGCGGCAGGCGCACCCGGAGCGCCCGGCGCACCGGGCTGGCCGGGCACCTGGCCGAACGGCGGCTGCTGGCCGTAGCCGGAGGGCGGGGCCTGCTGGCCGTAGCCCGGAGGCGGGCCCGGTGCCTGGGGCGCCTGAGGTGCCTGGGGCTGCGCGTAGCCGGGCGGCAGAGGCGCGCTCGGGCCGGGGGGCTGGCCGTACGGAGGCTGCTGCTGGCCCGGCTGCCCGTAGGGCGCGGGCGCGGGAGCCGGGGGCGGTACGGGAGCACCGCCGGGCGGGCTCATGGGCGCGACGATGGTCGGCGCGGCGTGCATCGGGGGTGCGGGCGCCGG
>NZ_VBZC01000134.1:0-6398 GCF_005786655.1 Streptomyces montanus | reverse complement strand
GCGGGGGCGTGATCGGCGGAGGGCCCGGGGGCAGGGGCCGCCACGGGGGCTGCGGCGCCGGGAGTGGACGAGGCGGGCGGGGTCGGCGGGGCGCCCGGGGACGGCCGGCTCGACGGCGCCCCCGACGGGCCGCTCTCGTCCGGGTTCTCCGTGTCCAGCAACTGCACCGCGTGCCGCCCCAGTTGGGCCACCAGCATGCTCGGCAGCCAGGGGTCGCGGCTGCGCCCGTCGGCGACCGTGTCCTCGGCGCCGGTGCGCTCCAGGATGTCGTCGAGGGCCGGGCGGCGGGCCGGGTCCTTGCGCAGGCAGTCCCGTACGAGATCGGCGAGGCCCTCGGGCAGCGCCTCCAGGTTCGGTTCCTCCTGCGCGATGCGGAACATCAGCGCGTGCACCCCGCTGTTGGCCGTCCCGAAGGGGAGGTCGCCGGTGGCCGCGTAGGCGAGGACCGAGCCCAGGCAGAAGACGTCGCACGCGGGTGTGATGCGGTCGCCGCGGACCTGCTCGGGGGCCATGAAGCCGGGCGAGCCGACGAGTGCGCCGGTGCGGGTGAGCCCGCCGTCGGTCACCGTCTCCAGGGCGCGGGCGATGCCGAAGTCGATGACGCGCGGGCCGTCGATCGTGACGAGCACGTTCGAGGGCTTGAGGTCGCGATGGATGAGCCCGGCGGCGTGAATGTCCTTGAGGGCGTGGGCGAGGCCGGCCGCGAGGATGCGTACGGAACGCTCGGGAAGGGGCCCGTGGTCCTCGCCGACGACCGTCTGGAGCGACGGCCCGGCGACGTAGCCGGTGGCCACCCACGGGATCGCTGCGTCGGTGTCCGCGTCGAGCACCGGCGCGGTCCAGTACCCGCCGACCCGCCGTGCGGCCTGCACCTCCTGCCGGAAGCGCGCCCGGAACTCCTCCTGCTCGGCGAGCTCCTGCCGGACCAGCTTGACGGCGACGGTACGCCCCCGGTCGGAGCGCGCCAGATAGACGTTCCCCATGCCGCCGGCCCCCAGCCGCGCCAGCAACCGGTACGCGCCGATCCGTTGCGGCTCCCCCGGCCCCAGCTTCTCCATTGCTAGCGCCACCCTCCCCCGTGCATATGCGACAGAGCGAGGATAGTGCGGCCGTACGGAGGACGGGGCGCGCGGCCTCTACAACCCCGTAACAGGATGACTCTGCTCCGTGAGCGCCTCCATCACGGTGATCAGGCGTTCCAACACCTGTGCGGTCTCGGCGAATCCGTCTTCGCCGAGTGCGTCCGCGAGGCGGTCGGCGAGGGCCGCGTGGCCGGGGCCGATCTTCGTGATGGCGGCGCGGCCGTCCTCGGTCGGGGTGAGCAGCTTGGCGCGGCGGTGAGCGGGGTTGGGCGCGTACTCGGCCAGGCCCCGCTCGACGAGCAGATCGGCGATCCGCTGCACGCTCTGCCGGGTGATGCCCATCGCGCGGGCGACCCCGGAGACGGGCAGCGGCTCGGCGAGGACCGCTCCGAGCACCTGCCACCAGGCGGCGGTCAGTCCGGCGGGCTTGGCCAACTCGTCCGCCACGGACAGAAACTGGCCGTTGAGCCGGAAGACGCCGAGGGCGGTGCGGCTGAGCAGGTCCTGGCGCTCGCGGCTCACCGACCGGCCGCCTCGAGGACGGCGTACGCCTCCGGGTCCGAGTCGTGGAACAGCCGGTACCAGGCGTCCAGCACCTCCCCCTCGTACACCCCCAGGAGGCGGAACACCTCGCGGGCGAAGGCGACGGGTTCGGTGGGACCGGCGGTGATCAGCCCGCCGTCCGTCACCGCGTCGGCGTCGACGTACCGCTCCCCGCCCTTGTAACCGGTGGCGGCCAGATAGAAGGAGACGGCGCTGGTGTGGTTCCGGTCGTCCAGCAGGCCTTCGCGGGCCAGCCCGGCGGTGGCTCCGCAGATGGCGGCGACGGGGACGCCCGCGTCGAGGAAGGCGCGCGCCTTGCGGGCGAACGGCACGAGGTCGTCGCCCGTCTCCCACAGGCCGCCGCCGGTGAGGATCAGCAGGGAGCTGTCCTCGGGGCGGAGGTCGTCGAGGGCGAGGTCCGGCTGGATGCGTACGCCGCCGATGGTCTTCACGAGCTCACGATCGAGGCCCACCGTGCGGATCTCGTACCCGGCACGGGCGAGGTACGCGGTCGTGTGGCCGGTCTCCCAGTCGGCGAAGGTGTCGTAGACGGCGAGGTGGACGGGCTTGCGGGATGTCGTGCCGGTCATGATCGCGCCTCCTGGTGTGCGATGTGTGCACCACGGCCATATGGCAGCATGCTGTCGAAAAAGCAGCATGCTGTCAAGTGCGTGGCTTCCTTAACCTGCGTGAGCGGGTCCGCTTAACCCCCCGTTCCCTAGCGTCGTCGGCATGGACAGCACAGAGAATCTCGGTCTGATCGCCGCCCACCTCGGCCTCGATCTCCTCGCCGTGGCGCTGCTGACGTTCGGCGTCTTCCACCCACGGCACCACCGGAGGGAGCTGGTGCCCGCGTACCTCGCGCTGAACGTCGCCCTGTTCGCGGTCGTCGCCGCACTCGGCCGGGTGGGCAGCGACGGCGGACTCGCGCTCGGCTTCGGGCTGTTCGGGGTGCTGTCGATCGTCCGGCTCCGGTCACACGCGGTGCAGCACCAGGAGGTCGCGTACTACTTCACGACCCTGGTCCTCGGGTTGCTGTGCGGGCTGCCCGGCCTGGACCTCGGGGTGGCCGCGGGGCTCGCGGGCATCCTGCTGCTCGTCGTGTACGTCGCCGACCATCCCCGGCTGTACGCGCGGGAGCGCCGCGCCGTGGTCACGCTCGACGTGGTGCATCGCGACGCGGGTGAGCTCCGCGCCGACCTCGCACGGCGGCTCGGGGAGCCGCTGGGCTGGATCGTCCAGGAAGTCGACTACGTGCGGGACCTCATGGTCGTGGACGTGCGGTACCGGGAGCCGGAGCCGCGGGGGCGGCAGGCGCCGCAGGGGCGCGACGGGGCGGCGGATGTCGCGTGGGAGCCGGCGGCGGTCGGGAACGGTGCACGGGTACCCGTAACCGCGACGGCGGTCAATGAGCCGGTGCGATGAGCGCCGACGCGACAAGCGCCGGTGCCACGGGGGCCGATTCGTTGAGCGCCGCCGAGCTGGCCCTCGGGCGGGCCGCACTCGCCGCGCACCCCGTCTCGCTGGCCGAGCTGAACGCCCGCGCCGAGCTGCTGGCCCGGCACGACAACAGTTACGTCGTACCGGTCGCCGCCTTCGAGGACTTCGCGGCGCGGCTGGTCGATCCGCGGCGTGCGGGAGGGCCCTTCCGGGTGCTGGCCATCGACGGACTGCGCCGCTTCCGGTACCGCTCCACGTACTACGACACCCCTGGGCTGCGTACGTTCCACGACCACCGTCAGGGGCGGCGGCTGCGCTTCCGGGTCCGTGAACGGGTCTACCAGGACAGCGGGGAGCGGCAGTTCGAGGTCAAGCTCAAGAGCGGGCGTGGCGAGACGGTCAAGCACCGGCAGCGGATGGCCCGGGGCGCCCATCCGCTGGACGGGGCGCGGCACCGGTTCCTGGCGGACGTCCTCGGGCGGTCGTACGGCATCGGGGTTCCGTCCGGGCTCCTGCCCTCGCTGGTGACGGACTACCGGCGCGTGACGTTCACCGCCGACGGCGAGCGGGTGACGTGCGACGCCGGGCTGCTCGTCCGCGAACCGGCGTCCGGCCGCACGGCCGCCGCCTCGGAGGGGCTCGTCCTCGTCGAGACGAAGACCCGGGGGCACCTGACGGAGGCGGACCGCCTTCTGCACGAGTACGGCCTGCGGCCTGCCGGGTTCACGAAGTACAGCGCGGGGTTGGCGACCTTGCGGCCGGAGTTGGGGATGAACGCCTGGGGGAGGGCGGTGCGGTCGGTGTTTCCACAGGCCCGGGACGCGGTTCCGCGGGGGTGACCGAGGCGGGCGGCCGCTCAGCGGTCGTCGCCCCCGACCCTGTCACCGCCCCGACTGTCACCGCCCCCGACTGTCACCGCTCCCGGCCCGGTCCCCGCTCCCATTCCTGTTCCTGTCCCGGTTCCCGGACGGCTCCGCCTCCCCGGCCGCGGGGAACGTCAGCGTCACCTGTGCTCCAGGGACGTTCTCCGTACGGAAGCGGCCGCCCGTCTCCTCCGCCGTACGGCGGGCGATGTCCAGGCCCAGGCCGGTGGAGCCCGCGCCGCTGCTGCCGCGCTCGGTGGCATGGGTGCCGGGGAAGCCGGGGCCCTCGTCCGCGACGAGGAGTTCCGGTCCGTCGGAGGTGGCGCGCGCCGTGACGCGGAAAGGGGTGCCCTGGGGGGTGTGGTCCAGAACGTTGCCGATCAACGCGTCGAGCGCGGCGGCCAGTTCGTCGTCGGGGACGGTGACCGGCAGCGGCCCGGAGGGGGTGTCGACCACGACCGTGCGGCCCTGGTCCTCCGCCAACGGCAGCCAGAACGCGGCACGTTCGCGGGCGACGGCGGCCAGGTCTGCGTGCGGCGCGGCCTCCCGGAGGGGACGCCGCGCCGTGCGGATGACCTCGTCGACGCCGTGTTCCAGGGCGGCCACGCCCGAGGCGATGCGCTCGGCCTCGGCCGGGTCACGCAAGGTCTCGGCGTCCAGGCGGAGGGCTGCGACCGGGGTGCGGAGCCGGTGTGCGAGGTCGGCGGCGTTCTCGCGTTCCGCGGCGAGGAGTTCGTCGATGCGGGCGGCGAGCCGGTTCAACTGCCCGGCGATCAGGCGTAGTTCGGGTGGGCCCTCAGGCTCGGCGCGTGCCGCGAGATCACCGGAGGCCAGCCGGTCCGCGGTGCGGGCCAGTGAGCGGGTCGCGCCGACGAGTCGCGCGCCGAGCCGGTCGGCAAGCAGCAGCCCCAGCAGGACGAGCCCGACGCCGATACCGGCCAGCACGAGCCACGACGTGAGGACGCCGTCATACAACTGCCCTCTGGCCAGGGCCACTTGAACCACCGCCGTACCGTCGGCGGGCCCCTGTACCGGCACGAGGACGACGCGCCCGCCGTCCGGCGGCTCGTACGTGAACGCCCGCCCGGTCCGCGCGAGCCGCACCGCGTCCGTCACCCTGGCCGGCGCGCCGATGACAGCGCCGTCCGCGAGCACGAGCGAGATGCTCGGCCGGCCCGGCCCGTTCACGCTCTGCACGGTCTGCTCGGCGCTCTCCCGGCCGCCCGCGCCCGCGACGAGCGCGGGCCCGGCGGCTGCCGCCACCCATTGCGCCCGCGCGGTCGCCTCCGCGGTGGCCCGGTCGGCGGCGTGGCTGCGAGTGAGCAGGGTGAGCGGCACCAGCAGCGCGGCCAGCACGAGTGCGGTGGTGGCTCCGGTGAGCAGCAGCAACCGGCCGCGCACTAGGCGTCACCCGCCCCGGCACGACCAACACCGCCACCGCCGTCCGGTGCGGTCGCACCAGGTCCCGCTTCGGGAGCCGCACCAGGTCTCGCTCCGGGTGCCGCTCCGGGGGCCGCGAGCTTCACTCCCACCGTGCGTACCGTGTGCAGGTAGCGCGGCTCCTGGGCCGTCTCGCCCAGTTTCCTTCTCAGCCAGGACAGATGGACGTCGACCGTCTTGTCGGCGCCGCCCAGCGGCTGTTGCCAGACCTCGGCGAGGAGTTCGCGGCGGGAGACCACCTGGCCGGGACGGCGCGCCAGGTGGGCGAGGAGGTCGAACTCGCGGGGTGTGAGGTCGAGGGACCGGCCGTCGAGGGTGACCTCGCGGGCCCCCGGATCCACGGTGAGACCGCCCACCCGCAGCGGTTCCTCCGCCTCGGGCGGGCCGAGGCGGCGCAGTACCGCCTTGATCCGGGCGTCCAGCTGCGCCGCGCCGAACGGCTTCACGATGTAGTCGTCCGCGCCGCTCTCCAAGAGCGTGACCATCTCCGGCTCCTCGTCGCGCGCCGTCGCCACGATCACCGGTACGTCGCTGACGGCCCGCAGCATCCGGAGCACCTGGCCGCCGTCCACGTCCGGCAGTCCCAGATCCAGCACGACCAGGTCGGGCGGGCTGGTCACCGCCGCGTCGAGGCCCGCCATGCCGCCCGGCGCCGTCGCGACGGCATGCCCCTTGTCCCGCAGGGCACGCACCAGGGCGCCGCGCAGCGCCGGATCGTCCTCCACAACCAGCAGATGGGCCATGCGGCCACCGTAGTAAGGGAATCGGCGCCGTGATGCCCGCGGGCGGGGTGCGGGCTCCTTCCCTGTCCGCGCCTTAACCGGGCCTTAGGAAAAGATGCGCGAAGCTCGTCCCATGGAGCGGTTCTTCTCATGAGGTGGCGGAGCGCGGTCGTGACCGCGGTGTGGGTCGCCGTCGGCACGGGCGCCGGCGGGCTCGGCGCGTGGCAGCTCGCGAGCGTGGACGGGGACGGCGGCGCGCACGGACGGGCCCTGGACGACGCGGCGGTCCGGCGCGCGCTCGCCGAGGG
>NZ_VBZC01000133.1:0-7482 GCF_005786655.1 Streptomyces montanus | reverse complement strand
TTCACGATGTCGTCGGTGGTGGATCTGCCGGTCGGGATCGACGGGGCGGGTCTGACGGCGACGTTGGCGGCGGTCTGGGACCGCCACGATCTGCTGCGCTCCCGACTGGTCGGCGACGGGATGGAGATCGAGGAGCCCGGCTCCGTGGATGTCACGAGCCTGGTGCACCGGGTGGAGTGCGACGGCCGGTGGGACGACGGCTGGTGGGAGCGGGCGACGTCCGAACTGGACGCCGCGACCGGCCGGTTGGACCCGGCCCGCGGGGTGATGGCGCAGTTCGTGTGGTTCGACGCGGGGGCGGAGACGGCGGGCCGTCTGATCGTGGTGTTGCATCACCTGGTCGTCGACGGTGTGTCGTGGCGCATCCTGCTCCCCGACCTCGCCGCCGCCTGGAAGCAGATCCGGGACGGGCAGACCCCGGAGCCCGACCCGGTCGGCACCTCGGTACGCCGCTGGACGCACGCCTTGGTGGAGGAGGCGTCCTCGCCGGAGCGTGTCGCCGAACTGGAGCTGTGGCAGTCGGTCGTCGACGGCCCGGACCCCCTCATCGGCTCGCGCCCCGTCGACCCCGCTGTCGACGTCATCTCCACCCAGGAGTACGTCTGGGCCCGCGTGCCCGCCCCGGTGACGGAGGCACTGCTGACGGATGTGCCCGCCGCGTTCCGTGGTGGTGTGAACGATGGTCTGCTCAGTGCGTTGGCGGTGGCGGTGTCCCGTTGGCGGCGTGGTCGTGGGGTGGAGGAGTCGTCGCTGCTGGTGAAGTTGGAGGGGCATGGCCGTGAGGAGGCGGTGGTGCCGGGGGCCGATCTGTCGCGGACGGTCGGCTGGTTCACCAGCATGTTCCCGGTCCGTCTCGATCTCGCCGGTGTGGATGTGGAGGAGGCGCTGGCGGGGGGTGCGGCGGCCGGTTCGGTGGTCAAGGCGGTCAAGGAGCAGTTGCTGCGCATCCCCGACAAGGGGCTGGGTTATGGCCTGTTGCGGTATCTGAACGAGGAGACCGGCGCGGTTCTCGCGCCGCATCCGACCGGGCAGATCGCCTTCAACTACCTCGGTCATTTCTCCGCGGCTGACATGCCTGAGGAGTTGCGGGGCTTGGGCTGGTCGCAGGCGCCGGGCACGAACGAGTTGATCGCGGTGCCGGACGCGGACATGCCGGTGATGTCCACCCTGGAGATCAACGCGCTCGTCACCGACTCCGGGCAGCTGACCGCCCGGCTCGGCTTCCCCAGCGGTGTGCTCAGCCGCGAGGACGTGGAGGAGCTGGCCGAACTGTGGGGGGAGGCCCTGGAGGGCCTGGCCCGGCATGTAGCCCGGCCGGACGCGGGTGGTCTGACTCCGTCGGACGTGCCGCTGGTCTCGGTGCGGCAGAGCGAGCTCGAATCATGGGAGCAGCGCTACCCGGGTCTCTCGGACGTATGGCCGCTCACTCCGCTGCAGTCCGGGCTGCTCTTTGAGTCGATGCTGTCGGACGCCGGACACGACGCCTACCAGATGCAGTTCGCCTACCACCTGTCCGGCGCGGTGGATCCGGAGCGGATGCGGGCGGCCGGCCAGGCCCTGCTCGACCGGTACGCCAACCTGCGCACCGCATTCGTGCCCGACGCCTCCGGCGACCTGGTCCAGCTCGTCCTCGACGACGTCGAACTGCCCTGGCAGCACCTGGACATGAGCGCCAGGGACGACACGGCTCACGCCGATGACGCGGGCGACGACGAGTTCCAGCGGTTCCTGGCCGAGGACCGGGCCACGCGGTTCGACCCCACCGCTCCGCCCCTGCTGCGGATCTCGCTGATCACCCGCGGACCCGACCGCGCCGCCCTGGTCTTCACCGCCCACCACGTGCTCTTCGACGGCTGGTCGGTGCCGACGCTCATGCAGGACCTGCTGCGGCTCTACGGCTCCGGCGGCGACACCTCCGTACTGCCTCGGGTCCGCGGGTTCCGCGAGTTCCTGGTGTGGCAGTCGCGGCAGGACCGGGAGGCTGCCGCCACGGCGTGGGCGGGCGAGCTGGACGGCTTCGACGACCCGACCCTGCTGGTCCGCGACAAGGGTGCCGACTCGCACAGCGACGACATCGGCCACGTCGACGTTCCGCTGTCCGCCGAGCTCTCCCTCGGGCTGTCCGCGTGCGCCGCCGACCTGGGCGTCACGCTGAACACCCTGGTGCAGGGCGCCTGGGCGGTCCTCCTCGGCCAGCTGACCGGCCGGCAGGACGTGGTGTTCGGCGCCACCGTCTCCGGCCGCCCGCCGGCCGTGCCGGACGTGGAGTCCATGGTCGGTCTGTTCATCAACACCCTGCCGGTACGGGTGCGTTGTGCCCCGGGCGACACCTTCGCCCGGCTGCTCGGCGCACTCCAGGACCGGCAGGGCGCGCTGCTGGACCACCACCACCACGGGCTGACCGAGATCCAGCAGGCGGTCGGCACGAACACCCTCTTCGACACCATCGTCGTCTTCGAGTCGTACCCGGTCGACCACGTCGGCCTCAGCGAGGCGAACGACACGGCCGGAGTGGCGATCACCGGCATCACCCCGTTCAGCGGCACCCACTACCCGGTGACCGTGATGGCCGACGCCGACCCCAACCTGCGGCTGTCGCTCCAGTACCAGCCCCACGCGCTCGACCGAGCCGAGGCGGACACCATCGCCGCGCGCTTCGAACGCGTGCTGCGCGCCCTGGTGGCGGACCCGTACCTGCCGGTCGGGGCGGTGGACGTGCTCAGCCCCGCCGAGCGGGAGCAGGCGCTGCGCGGCTCCGCCGGCACCTCCATGCCGGTACCGGACACGACCGTCCCCGCGCTGTTCGCGGAGCGGGCCGCGGCGACGCCGGACACGGTCGCCGTCGTGAGCGGCGAGGAGTCCCTGACGTACCGCGAGCTGGACGAGCGCGCGGAGCGCCTCGCCCACGGTCTTGCCGGGAGGGGTGTGGGGCCGGAGTCGGTGGTCGCGGTGGCCCTGCCGAGGACGGCCGACCTGGTCGTCGCGCTGCTCGGTGTGCTGAAGGCCGGCGCGGGCTATCTGCCGATCGACCCGGCGTACCCGAGCCGGCGCCTCGAGTTCATCCTGTCCGACGCCGCTCCCTCCCTCGTCCTCACGGACGCCGGGGCCGCGGGCGTCCTGCCGGCCACCGGGATCCCCGCGGTGCACCTCGTGGACATCGAGCGCGAGGCGAGCGCCGCGGATCCGGCGTCGGCGGATCCCGTGCCGGTCGCCCCGCGGCCGGACAACGTGGCGTACGTGATGTACACCTCGGGGTCCACCGGGACACCGAAGGGCGTGGCCGTCACCCACCGGAACGTGGCCGGCTGCCTGCCGGGACTGGTGGCCGCGCTGGGCGTGGAGCCGGGTGCGCGGATCCTCGCGGGCGCGTCCGTCAACTTCGACGTGTCGGTGTTCGAGATCTTCTCGACGCTCTGCGCCGGCGGCACCGTCGAGATCATCCGTGATGTGCTCGCCCTGGGTGAGCGCGCCGACTGGACGGCCGACGTGATCAGCTCGGTGCCCTCGGCGTTCGCCGAACTCCTCGACGAACTGCCGGGCAGGATCAGCCCCAAGACGGTGGTGTTCGCCGGGGAGGGCCTGCCGGCGGCACTGGTGGCCCGCACCCGGGAGGTCCTCCCGGGCGTGCGGGTGGTCAACGGCTACGGCCAGACCGAGTCCTTCTACGCCACGGCGTTCGCGCTGCCCGCGGACGAGGAGTGGACCGGCGGGACGAACGCGCCGATCGGCGAGCCCCTGGACCACGTCCGCGTCCACATCCTGGGGGCGGGCCTGCTGCCGGTGCCGCCCGGTGTGACGGGCGAGCTCTATGTCGCGGGCGCGTCCCTCGCGCGCGGCTACCGGGGCCGGGCCGCGCTGACCGCCGAGCGGTTCGTCGCCGACCCCTTCGGTCCCCCCGGATCGCGGATGTACCGCACGGGCGACCTGGCCCGGTGGACCGCCGACGGCCGCCTCGAATACGTCGGACGCGGCGACGGACAGGTGAAGATCCGCGGCGTCAGGGTGGAGCCCGCCGAAGTGGAGGCCGTCCTGGCCGGCCACCCGGACGTCGGACAGGCCGTGGTCGTCGCCCGCGAGAGCCGGGGGAGCGGCACCTCGAAGTACCTGGCGGCGTACGTGGTCCCGGCCGGGCCCGAGGCGCCGCAGGACCTGCGCGTCTTCATGTCCGCGAAGCTGCCCGACCACCTGGTGCCGTCCGCGTTCGTGACGCTGGAGAAGTTCCCACTGCTGCCCAACGGCAAGGTCGACCGCGCGGCACTGCCCGAACCGGGGTTCACCGGCGTCGCGTACCGGGCGCCCCGCACCACGACCGAGGAAGTGCTGTGCCGGCTGTTCGCCGAGGTGCTCGGGGTGGAGCGGGTCGGCATCGACGACGACTTCTTCGCCAGGACCGGCCAGTCACTGCTGGCCACCCGGCTCGTCAACCGGATCCGCGCGACGCTGGGCGCGGAGGTCCGCGTCCCGCAGGTGTTCGCCGCGCCCACCGTCGCGCAGCTCAGCGGGCAGCTGTCGACGAGCGGACCGGCCCGGCCGCGGCTGCGGCGGGCGGACACCCGACCGGAGCGCGTGCCGCTGTCCTTCGCCCAGCGCCGGCTGTGGTTCGTCGACCGGTTCGAGGGACCGTCGGCGACGTACAACCACTCGTTCGTCCTGCGGCTGACCGGCACGCTGGACGCCACGGCGCTGCGCGCGGCGCTGCGTGACGTGGTCGCCCGGCACGAGAGCCTGCGGACCCTGGTGGTGGAGGACGCCGACGGGCACCCGTACCAGCAGGTCCTGCCCGTGTCCGAGGTCGTCCTCGACACCCCGCTCACCGAGGTGACGCCACAGACCGTCGACGAGGAGCTCGCCCGGGTCATCGGCCGCCCCTTCGACCTGGCGAAGGAGATCCCCACCCGCACCGCGCTGCTGCGGCTCGACGCCGGGGAACACCTGCTGCCCCTGGTGATCCACCACATCGCCGTCGACGGCGAGTCGATCGCCCCGCTCGCCCGGGACCTGGGCACGGCCTACGCGGCACGCCTGGACGGTGCCGCCCCCGACTGGCCGGAACTTCCGGTCCAGTACGCCGACTACACGCTCTGGCAGCGCGAGCTGCTGGGCGACGAGAGCGACCCCGAGAGCCTGCTGGCCGCCCAGGCGGCCTACTGGCGCCGGGAACTGTCCGGGGCGCCGCAGCCCCTCCAGCTGCCGGCCGACCGTCCGCGGCCGCCCGCGCCCAGCCACCGCGGCGACGCCGTGGAGTTCGGGCTCGCGCCCCATGTCGCCGCCGAGGTCGACAGGCTGGCGCGGGCGCACGGCGCGACGGCGGCCATGGTGCTGCAGTCCGCCCTCGCGGTGCTGCTGGGCCGCCTCGGCGGCGGCGACGACATCACCATGGGCTCCCCGATCGCCAACCGCACCGACGCCGAACTCGCTGACCTGGTGGGCTTCTTCGTCAACACCTGGGTGCTGCGCGCCGATCTGTCCGGCAACCCGTCGTTCGAGGAGGTGCTCGGGCGGGTGCGGGACAAGGCCCTGTCCGCGTACGACAACCAGGAGGCGCCGTTCGAGCGGCTGGTGGAACTGCTCAACCCCGAGCGCTCCACCGCGTACCACCCGCTGTTCCAGGTGATGTTCGCCTGGCAGAACATCACCCGCGAGGACTTCGAGATGCGCGGGCTCCGGGTGAGCTGGGAGCCGTCGTTCACGCAGACCGCCAAGTTCGACCTGTTCTTCAACATGGGCGACATCCCCGGCCAGGGCGTGATCGGGTACCTGGAGTACGCGACCGATCTCTTCGACCGCGACACCGTGGAGAACCTCGCGACCCGCTTCGCGCAGGTCGTCGAGCAACTGGTCACCGCCCCGGAACGGCGGATCGGTGTGGTCGACGTCCTGCTGCCGGGCGAGCACGAGCACCTGGCCGCCCTCAGCGGACCGGACCGGCGGGCTCCGGACCGGCAGGCTCCGGACGTCACCGTGCCCGGGTTGTTCGAGCGGCAGGCCGCGGCGGCACCCGAGGCGCTCGCCGTGGTCGGCGGCGAAGTGTCGCTGACCTACCGGGAGTTGGACGACCGCGCCAACCGTCTCGCGCACGGCCTGGCCGAGCGGGGTGTCGGGCCGGAGTCCGTGGTGGCGCTCGCGCTGCCGCGGTCGGCCGATCTGGTCGTGGCGATGCTCGGCATCCTGAAGTCCGGCGCCGCCTACCTGCCCATCGACCCGCGCTACCCGAGCGCGCGGCTGGGCCTGATGCTGGAGCAGGCACAGCCGCGGCTGATCCTCCTCGACGAGGAGGCGGCGGCCGCGCTGCCGGAGCACGACGTGCCCCCGCTGCTCCTCGGCGAACTGGACCTGGACGGCGCCGACGCCACCCCGGTCGGGACGGGCCCGAGCCCGGACAACGCGGCGTACGTGATGTACACCTCCGGGTCCACGGGGACACCGAAGGGCGTGACGGTCACCCACCGGAACGTCACGAACTGCCTGCCCTCCCTGGCGGACGCCCTCGGCGTGCGGCCGGGCGCGCGGATCCTCGCGGGCACGTCCATCAACTTCGACGTGTCGGTGTTCGAGATCATGACGGCGCTGACCACCGGCGGCAGCGTCGAAGTCGTACGTGACGTCCTGGAGTTGGGGGAGCGCGAGAGCTGGACGGGCGGTGTCGTCAGCTCCGTACCGTCCGTGTTCGCCGAACTCCTCGACCAACTCGTCGGCAAGACGAGTGTGGACACGCTGGTGTTCGCGGGCGAGGCGCTGCCGGCGTCGCTGGTCGAGCGGGCCCGGAAGGCCTTCCCGGGTGTGCGCGTGGTCAACGGCTACGGCCAGACCGAGACCTTCTACGCCTCCGCGTTCGCCCTCCCGGGCGACGCCCCCTGGGACGGCGGGACCAGCGCGCCGATCGGCACACCGCTGGACGGCGTGCGCGCGTACGTGCTCGGGGACGGGCTGCTGCCCGTGCCGGCGGGCGTGGTCGGCGAGTTGTACGTCGCGGGCGAGTCCGTGGCACGTGGCTACCGCGGCCGGGCGGGGCTGACGGCGGAGCGGTTCGTGCCGGATCCGTTCGGTCCGGCGGGGTCGCGGATGTATCGCACGGGTGATCTGGCGCGCTGGAATCGTGAGGGGCGTCTGGAGTACGTCGGTCGTGGCGATGGTCAGGTGAAGATCCGTGGTCTGCGGATCGAGCCGGGCGAGGTGGAGGCGGCCCTGAGCGCCCACCCCGCCGTCGAGCGGTCGGCCGTCGTGGTCCATGAGGGCAAGGGCGCGAACAAACAGCTCGTGGGGTACGTCGTCCCGGCGCACAGTGCGCACGGCGACCAGGACGGCAGCGCTGGGAGCTCCGACACCGCCGGCGCCACCGACACCGCCAAGAACCGCAACAGCCTCGATCTGACGGCGGGTGTGTCGGTTCCGGAGTTGCGGAAGTTTGTGGCGGGGCGGTTGCCGGAGTTCATGGTGCCGTCGGCGTTTGTGGTGTTGGACCGGTTGCCGTTGGCGCCGAAC
>NZ_VBZC01000132.1:0-7505 GCF_005786655.1 Streptomyces montanus | reverse complement strand
CGCCGGGTCGACCGCACGGGCCGTCCCGCCTGGCCCGCCGCCCGCGCGGCCGCCGTGCGCCTCGCCGCGCGCCCGGCGACGTACGCCGGAATCCTCTGCACGATCGACCTGGACGCCGGCCCGCGCGACGTCTACCACTCGCTCCTCGACCTGCGCCCACCCGGTGTGGACTTCCTTCTCCCGCACGGCAACTGGCAGCGACCACCGCGCCGCCTGGCCCGGGAGGCGCCCGGTCGCCACCGGCCCCGACCGACCCCCTACGGCGACTGGCTCGCGGCGGCCTTCGACGCATGGTGGGACGACCCCGAGGCAGGAAGCCACGTGCGCATACGCCTCTTCCAGGAGATCGCCGCGCTGCTGCTCGGCGCGCCCAGCGGTGCCGAGGCCGTGGGTCTGTCCCCGATGGCCGCGGTCGTCGTCGAGACGGACGGTGCGATCGAGCAGGTCGACTCGCTGAAGTCGGCGTACGACGGAGCGCCGGAGACCGGGCTCGACGTGTTCCGGGACTCGTTCGACCGAGCGCTGCGTCATCCGGGCATCGCGGCACGGCAGCTGGGCGAGCGGGCGCTGGCCGAGGAGTGCCGGGGCTGCCCGGTGCGCCGGGTGTGCGGCGGCGGGAACTACGCCCACCGCTACGCGCCCGGCACGGGCTTTCTGCACCCCAGCGTGTACTGCGCCGACCTGGAGCGACTCATACGGCACGTCGCGCACCGCCTGAGCCGGACGACGGGCGGCGTCGGGTGAGGACGGCCGCTCGACCGGGAGATCGGTCCGCTCGACAGGGGGTTCGGCCCGCTCGACCGGGTGAGGGCGGTTCCATCGACCGAGCGGGTACGGAGCGTGTCTCAACCTTGCACCTCTGTAGTCCTTTTGACGCACAATTGAATGACCTGTGCGCAGTCGTGACAGGTGCAGCTGAGGGGGCAGCGGGATGACGGTGGAGCTCGGTCACGTCACGGTGGTTTTCGCGGGACAGAGCGAGTCCTGGGCCAAATGGATCGACCATCAGGTCAGGGCGGCCGGCCGGGCCACGACGCTGGTGCGCTGGAATCCGCTGCGGCGCCCGCCCACCGCCACGGCGCTCACCGATCTGCTGAGCGCCCCCGGGCGCATCCTTCTCGTCATCGACGACTGGTACGAGCGTCTCGGCCATGAGCGGTTCGAAGCCTGGGCCGACGCGCTGCGGCAGGTGATGCCGGAGTACCGGGACCGGATCACCGCCGTCAGCATCACGGCCCGGCCCCTGCCGGAGGCCGTCATCGCGCTGGCGCCCGTCGAACTGCGCGGGCTGCGCCCCGAGGTGGCCCGCAGCCGGGTCCTGGAGTGCGCGGGCGTACCGGAGCCCGGCACCCTCGTCGACCTGTCCCGCGGCCCGCGTTTCCCGGACGATCCCCCGGAGGTGTGGCAGGCACCGCGCCGCAATCGTCGCTTCATAGGCCGCACCGAGCTCCTGGAGAAGGCGTACGGGGCGTTGTCCGCCGCGGGGGACGAGGGCTGTGCCGTGGCGCTGCACGGCCCCGGCGGCATCGGCAAGACCCAGCTCGCGCTGGAGTACGTCCACCGGTTCGCCGGCGAGTACGACATCGTGTGGTGGGTCAGCGCCGCCACCCGGGTCACCGCCCGCCAGCAGTTCGCGGAGCTCGCACCCCGGCTCGGACTGGACGACGCGGGTGATCTCGGGGCGACCATCAAGGCGGTCAAGCGCGAACTCGACGCCACCGCGCGCCCCTGGCTGCTCGTCCTGGACGGCGCGGGCGCCCCCGAGCGGCTGAGCGATCTCGTCCCCACAGGACGCGGCCATGTGCTGATCACCACGCATCGCGCGGACTGGGCGGCGCACGCCGAGACCATGGCCGTACCGGTCTTCGAGCGCCGGGAGAGCGTGGCGTTCGTCGGGCGCCGCACCGAGCGGCTGACCGACCTCCAGGCCGGGCGGCTCGCCGAGGCCGTCGAGGACATGCCGCTGCTGCTCGACCAGATGGCCGCCTGGCTGGACCTCAACCCCACCGTGCCGGTGAACGAGTACATCCGCGACATCCGCGACGGCAAACCGGACCGCTTCGGCGTCATGGCCTCCGCGAACTATCCGGAGAGCTTCCAGGTCGCCTGGGCCAAGCTCCTCAACACCCTCCGCGAGGGCTCCGAGGCGGCCTGGCAGCTGCTGAACCTGCTCGTCTGCTTCTCGCCCGACGTGGTGCCCGTACGGCTGCTCCAGACTGCGCGGCACGGCGATCTACCGGACGGGCTGGCCGAGTTGGTCGCGGAGCCGAGCAGCTGGAACACCGCGCTGCGCAAGCTCTCCGAGATCACCTCCATGCGCGTCGAGTACGAACAGGGCCCGCGCATGGACGTCCAGACCGTCGGCACGCTGCGGATGCACCGTCTCTTCCACCGGTACGTACGGTCCGTGCAGTCACCCCGCGATGCCGAGCGCTACTCGGCCGCCGCCCGCAAGGTGCTGGTCTCCGCGGACCCCCGTGACGCGGGCTCGGCCGGCAACTGGGCGCGCTACGCCGAACTCATCCCGCACCTCGAACCGGCCGGCGTCCTCGACTCGGCCGACGACGACGTCCGGGAGCTCGCCCTCAACTGCATCGAATACCTGCGGATGCGCGGGGAGTACCACGACGGCTGGTGGCTCAGCAGACAGGCCGTCGACCACTGGCGGGCGGTGTCCGGCGGCACCGACCGCTCGGTGCTCGTCGCCGTCCACCAGCTCGCCAACATGCTGCGCCGGCTGGGGCGGTACGCGGAGGCCGAGGAGGTCGGCCGCGAGACGCTGCGCCGGCTCGGCGCGGCGGAGAACGTCCTGCCGATCGAGGTGATCCGCGCCAAGGACGGCCTCGGCGGCACCCTGATGGCCCTCGGGCGGTACGCGGAGGCACGCGCTCTGTTCGAGGCGGCCGCGGCGGACGCCGCCGACGCACTCGGCGGTGAGAACGTGCCCCGGACCCTCAACATCCGCAGCAACCTCGCCGTCGCCCTCGGCCTGCAGGGCCACTACACCGACTCGCTCGCCCTGCACCGGAGGATCTTCGAGGCCCGGGTGGACCTCCTGGGCGGTAAGAACGCGCTGACGCTGAACTCGGCGTTGCGCACCGCATGGATGCTGCGGCTGCTCGGTCGCTACCGGGAGGCGCTCGCCATCCAGGGCCACAACTCCCGGGCGCACAGCCAGGTCCTCGACCGCAACCACAGCCAGACCCTGCAGGCCGAGCACAACCTCGCGCTGTGCGCCCGCCGCGACGGCGACATCCAGTTCGCGCAGGCCATGATGCGCGGGGTCCGCGAGAAGCTGCTGCGCCGGCGCGGAGTCGTGCACCCGGAGAGCCTGATGGTCTCCTGCGACTACGCGATGCTGCTGCGCCAGCTGGACAGGATGCCGCAGGCCAGGGAGCTGGCCGAGACAACCGCCGCACACTACGCGGCTCAGCTGGGGGACATCCATCCGTACGCGATCGGGGCGCGGGACAACATCGCGACCGTCATGCGGGACATGGGCGAGACGCGCGCCGCGCTGACGCTGTCCCGACGGACGACGCGGCAGATGGAGGAAGCGGTGGGCCGGGACCATCCGTGGGCCATCGGCTGCGCCAAGAACTGGGTTGCCGCGCTGGCCGCTGTCGGAGACACCGAGTCGGCCGCGACCCTCGGCCGGGACGCGGCCGAGCGGGCCGCCCGGACGCTCGGCGAGACCCATGTCCTGACGATCAGCCTCAAGGCGGGACTCGCGATCGATCTGTCGGAGCTGGGGGAGCGCGAGGAGGCCGAGGAACTGCACCGGGACGCCGTGGCCCGGCTCACCGAGCTGCTCGGCCCCGACCATCAGCACACCCGCTACATCCTCGAACGGCACCGGCCGTACTGGGACTTCGAGCCCCAGCCGATCTGAGGCAGGCACCTGGGAGCTCACCCGGAAGCTCCCAGACGCCTGCGAGCTCGCCCGGGAGCTCGCCTCGTATCCCGCCCGGTCTCTCGCCAGGGAGCCACCGCACACGCCGGAGGGCCCGGCCCGAGTCGTCAACAACTCGGGCCGGGCCCTCCGCACGTGCGTACCGCGGCCGGTCAGGCCTCGAACACCTCGCGCATCAGCTGGGCCTGCTCCTGCTCGTGACGCTTCTTCGAGCCGACCGCCGGGGACGAGCCGTGGGGGCGCGAGATGCGGCGCAGGCGCTCGCCGTGCGGGATGTCCGCGCCGACCGCCAGGTCCAGGTGGTCGATCAGGTTGAGGGCGATGAACGGCCAGGCGCCCTGGTTCGCCGGCTCCTCCTGGGCCCACAGGTACTTCTCGGCGTTCGGGTACTTGGCGATCTCGCCCTGAAGTTCGGCACCCGGCAGGGGGTACAGGCGCTCCAGGCGGATGATCGCCGTGTCCGTCACGCCGAGCTTCTGCCGCTCGGCCTCCAGCTCGTAGTAGAGCTTGCCGGCGCAGAAGACGACCTTGCGGACCGCCTGCGGGTCCACCGACTCGTCGCCGATGACCGGGCGGAAGCCGCCCGACGTGAACTCCTCCGTCTTGGAGGCCGCGGCCTTGAGGCGCAGCATCCACTTCGGGGTGAAGACCACCAGCGGCTTGTGGTGCGGGTTGTGCACCTGCCAGCGCAGGAGGTGGAAGTAGTTCGACGGCAGGGTCGGCATGGCGACCGTCATGTTGTTCTGGGCGCAGAGCTGGAGGAAGCGCTCCGGGCGGGCGGACGAGTGGTCCGGGCCCTGGCCCTCGTAGCCGTGGGGGAGGAGCAGCGTCACACCGCTCGTCTGGCCCCACTTCTGCTCCGCCGACGAGATGAACTCGTCCACGACCGTCTGCGCGCCGTTGACGAAGTCACCGAACTGCGCCTCCCACATCACGAGGGACTCGGGACGCGCCAGCGAGTAGCCGTACTCGAAGCCCATCGCCGCGTACTCGGAGAGCAGCGAGTCATAGGCGTTGAAGCGGGCCTGGTCCTCGGAGAGGTACAGCAGCGGCGTGAAGTCGGCGCCCGTCTCGCGGTCGATCAGCACCGCGTGACGCTGGCCGAACGTGCCGCGACGGGAGTCCTGGCCCGACAGGCGGACCGGGGTGCCCTCGAGGAGCAGGGAGCCGATCGCGAGCGTCTCGCCCATGCCCCAGTCGATCGTGCCGTCCTCGACCATGGCCGCGCGGCGCTGCAGCTGGGGCAGCAGACGCGGGTGCACGGTGATGTGGTCGGGGATGTTGACCTGCGACTCGGCGATCCGCTTGACGACCTCCTGGGTGACCGCGGTGTTCACGGCCACCGGGAACTCGGGCTTCGGCTCCGGGACGTGCGTCTCGCCCGCCTGCGAGGTGGCCTCACGGACCTCGGTGAAGACCTTCTCCAGCTGACCCTGGTAGTCCTGGAGGGCCTGCTCGGCCTCTTCCAGCGTGATGTCGCCCCGGCCGATCAGCGACTCGGTGTAGAGCTTGCGCACCGAGCGCTTCTTGTCGATCAGGTCGTACATCAGCGGCTGCGTGAACGCCGGGTTGTCCGACTCGTTGTGACCGCGGCGGCGGTAGCAGATGAGGTCGATGACGACGTCCTTGTTGAACGCCTGGCGGAACTCGAAGGCCAGGCGAGCGACGCGGACGACGGCCTCGGGGTCGTCGCCGTTCACGTGGAAGATCGGCGCCTCGATCATGCGGGCCACGTCCGTCGCGTACATCGAGGAACGCGAGGACTCGGGCGCCGCCGTGAAGCCGACCTGGTTGTTGATGACGACGTGGACCGTGCCGCCCGTGCGGTAGCCGCGCAGCTGCGACATGTTCAGGGTCTCGGCGACCACACCCTGGCCCGCGAAGGCCGCGTCGCCGTGCAGGGCGATCGGCAGGACCGTGAAGTCCGTGCCGCCCTTGCCGATGATGTCCTGCTTGGCGCGGGCGACGCCCTCCAGGACCGGGTCGACCGCCTCCAGGTGCGAGGGGTTGGCGGTGAGCGAGACCTTGATCTGCTCGCCGTCCAGGCCCGTGAACGTGCCCTCGGCGCCCAGGTGGTACTTCACGTCGCCGGAGCCGTGCATCGACTTCGGGTCGAGGTTGCCCTCGAACTCACGGAAGATCTGCGCGTACGACTTGCCGACGATGTTCGCGAGGACGTTCAGCCGGCCGCGGTGGGCCATGCCGATGACGACCTCGTCCAGGCGCGACTCGGCCGCCGAGTCGATCACGGCGTCGAGGAGCGGGATGACGGACTCGCCGCCCTCCAGGGAGAAGCGCTTCTGGCCGACGTACTTCGTCTGCAGGAAGGTCTCGAAGGCCTCCGCCGCGTTCAGCCGGCGCAGGATGCGCAGCTGCTCCTCGCGCTCCGGCTTGGTGTGCGGGCGCTCGATGCGGTCCTGGATCCACTTGCGCTGCTTCGGGTCCTGGATGTGCATGAACTCGACGCCGGTCGTGCGGCAGTACGAGTCGCGCAGCACGCCGAGGATGTCGCGCAGCTTCATGAGGGACTTGCCCGCGAAACCGCCGACCGCGAACTCGCGCTCCAGGTCCCACAGGGTGAGCCCGTGCTCGGTGATGTCCAGGTCGGGGTGCTTGCGCTGCTTGTACTCCAGCGGGTCGGTGTCGGCCATGACGTGGCCGCGCACCCGGTAGGAGTGGATCAGCTCGAAGACACGGGCGGCCTTGGTGACGTCGTCGTCGTGCGAGACGTCGATGTCCTTGAGCCAGCGGACCGGCTCGTACGGAATGCGCAGGGCCTCGAAGATCTCGTCGTAGAAGCCCTCCCCGCCGAGCAGGAGGTTCGCGACGATGCGCAGGAACTCGCCGGAGGCGGCGCCCTGGATCACCCGGTGGTCGTACGTCGAGGTCAGGGTCATGACCTTCGAGATGCCCAGCTTGTTCAGGGTGTCCTGGGAGGTGCCCTGGAACTCGGCCGGGTAGTCCATCGAGCCGACGCCCATGATGACCGACTGGCCGGGCATCAGGCGGGGCACGGAGTGCACGGTGCCGAGGCCGCCGGGGTTGGTCAGGGAGACCGTGACGCCGGAGAAGTCGTCCATCGTCAGCTTGCCGTCGCGGGCGCGGCGGACGATGTCCTCGTAGGCCTGCCAGAACTCGAAGAAGTTCAGGGTCTCGGCCTTCTTGATGCCGGCGACGACGAGCTGGCGGTCGCCGTTGGGCTTCACCAGGTCGATCGCGAGGCCGAAGTTGACGTGCGGCGGCTTGACGAGGGTGGGCTTCCCGTCCTTCTCCGCGTAGTGCCAGTTCATCGACGGCATCGTCTTGATGGCCTGCACCATCGCGTAGCCGATGAGGTGGGTGAAGGAGATCTTCCCGCCCCGGGCGCGCTTCAGGTGGTTGTTGATGACGATGCGGTTGTCGAACAGCAGCTTCACCGGGACCGCGCGCACGGACGTGGCCGTGGGCAGCTCCAGAGAGGCGTTCATGTTCTTCGCCACGGCCGCGGAGGGGCCGCGCAGCGGTACGTACTCGGGTCCGTCCGGGGCCGCGGCCGCGGGAGCGGGCTTCGCGGCGGCCGGCTTGGCCGCGGCGGGCTTGGCCGGAGCCGGGG
>NZ_VBZC01000131.1:0-7864 GCF_005786655.1 Streptomyces montanus | reverse complement strand
CGGCCGCGGCGGCGGAAGGCGCGGCGGGTGCGGCCGGTGCGCCACCCGGATCGGCGACGGCGGCGCCCGCCTGCGGCGTGGCGAGGCCGAGGGACGCCCCGGCGAGAAGCGCGCCGGTGAGCAGGGCGAGCGTCTTCCGGAGCCGCGGGCGTCGTCCGCGGCTGCCGGTTCTGGCGGTTCTGGTTGTGCTGATGTCGTTCCCGTGCACGGTGCCTCCAGATTGGGGCGGGTTGTACGTGCGTGCGGTGCGCCGGGGTGCGCCGTCACCCCGGAGGCGGAGAAGGATCAGTCGTTGCCGCCGAACGCGGCGTCGAAGGACGCCGACGGCGGTTCGAAGTCGTATGCCTTGAGCCGGGTGAGTGCCTCGGGTGCGCCCTGGAGGCGGTCCATACCCGCGTCCTCCCACTCGACCGAGACGGGTCCCGTGTAGTCGATGGAGCGCAGCATCCGGAAGACGTCCTCCCACGGCACGTCACCGTGGCCGGCGGACACGAAGTCCCAGCCGCGGCGCGGATCGCCCCACGGCAGGTGGGAGCCGAGGCGGCCGTTGCGTCCGTCGAGGCGTTTGCGCGCTTCCTTGCAGTCGACGTGGTAGATGCGGTCGCGGAAGTCCCACAGGAAGCCGACCGGATCGAGGTCCTGCCAGACGAAATGCGAGGGGTCGAAGTTCAGCCCGAAGGCAGGACGGTGGTCGACCGCGGCCAGCGCACGCTGGGTTGTCCAGTAGTCGTACGCGATCTCGCTGGGGTGGACTTCGTGGGCGAACCGCACGCCCTCGCTGTCGAAAACGTCGAGGATGGGGTTCCAGCGCAGGGCGAAGTCCTCGTAGCCGCGCTCGATCATCGACTCGGGGGCGGGCGGGAACATCGCGACCAGGTGCCAGATGGCGGACCCCGTGAAGCCGATGACGGTGTCGACACCGAAGGCGGCAGCGGCGCGTGCGGTGTCGGCGATCTCGGACGCCGCCCGCTGTCGTACGCCTTCCGCCTCGCCGTCGCCCCAGATGCGGGCCGGGAGGATCGCCTGGTGGCGTTCGTCGATGATGGCGTCGCACACGGCCTGGCCGACCAGGTGGTTGGAGATGGCCCAGCACTTGAGGCCGTACTTGTCGAGCAACTGGTGGCGGGAGTCGAGGTACGAGGAGTCCGCGAGTGCCTTGTCGACCTCGAAGTGGTCGCCCCAGCAGGCGAGTTCGAGTCCGTCGTAGCCGAAGTCACGGGCGAGGCGGCAGACCTCCTCGAGCGGCAGGTCGGCCCACTGTCCGGTGAAGAGCGTGAAGTTGCGCGGCATGGGTCAGGGCCTCCTCAGACCACCACGGATGTGTAGACGGAGTTCTTGGCGGCGCTCTCCTCGACCGCCGCGAGCACGCGCTGCACCTGCAGCCCGTCCGCGAAGGAGGGCGCCGGTGGGCTGCCCTCGGCGATGGCATGCACCAGGTCGCGGGCCTGGTGGACGAAGGTGTGCTCGTAGCCGAGACCGTGGCCGGGCGGCCACCAGGCCTCCAGGTAGGGGTGCTCGGGTTCGGTGACGAGGATGCGGCGGAAACCCGCGTGCGCGCCGGGTTCCTTGCCGTCGTGGTACGAGAGTTCGTTGAGCCGCTCCAGATCGAACGCCAACGATCCGTGTTCGCCGTTGAGTTCGATGCACAGGGAGTTCTTACGGCCGGTCGCGTACCGGGTGGCCTCGAAGGAGGCGAGCGCGCCCGAGGCGAACCGCCCGGTGAACACGGCGGCGTCGTCCACGGTGACCTGGCCGACCGCCTCGGCCGCGGACGAGACGGCGGACAGACCGCTGGACGCTCCGCCGGGCAGCGGCCTTTCCCGTACGAACGTCTCGGTGAGCGCGGACACGCCCGTCACCGGCTCCCCCGCCAGATACTGCGCGAGGTCGACGATGTGCGCGCCCAGGTCGCCGAGCGCGCCCGAACCCGCCGTCTCCTTGCGCAGCCGCCAGGTCAGCGGGAATCCGGGGTCCACCAGCCAGTCCTGGAGATAGGTCACCCGTACGTGGCGCAGGGCGCCCAGGCGGCCCTCGGCGACCATCTGCCGGGCCAGCGCGGTGGCGGGCACCCGGCGGTAGTTGAACCCGACCATCGCCACCTGGCCCCGCTCGGCGGCGGCTTCGGCGGCCTCGGCCATCGCCTCGGCCTCCTCCACCGTGTTGGCCAGGGGCTTCTCGCACAGCACGTGCTTGCCCGCGGCCAGCGCGGCGAGGGCGATCTCGGCGTGGCTGTCGCCCGGCGTGCAGATGTCGACGAGGTCGACGTCGTCCCGGGCGATCAGCGACCGCCAGTCGGTCTCGGTGGCAGCCCAGCCGAGTCGGTCGGCCGCCGCCCGGACGGCCTGGCCGTCGCGGCCGCAGACGGCGGCGAGGACGGGGCGGCGTGGCAGGTCGAAGACGCGGCCCACAGTGCGCCAGCCCTGGGAGTGGGCGGCACCCATGAACGCGTATCCGACCATGCCCACGCCCAGCGGCGGCTTCTCGGCCGCTGCCCCTGCCTGGGCCTCGTCGGGCTGCTGCGGCTTTCCCATCGGGAAGTCCTCCTCGTCGTCGTGGTGCGGTGGGGGGTGTGAGCAGGGCGCATCACTTGAAGCCGGTGGACATGTACTGATCGACGTTGTCCTTGTCGACGACGGCCGAGTAGAGGGTCAGGGACGACGGGATCTCGAACTCGGCGAGGCCGCCGACGCCTTTGCCCTGGCCGAGGGCGCGGGCGAGGTCGATCGCGGACGCGGCCATGGTCGGCGGGTAGAGGACGGTGGCCTTCAGGACGCCGTCGTCCTGCTTGATGGCCTGGAACGCGGAGAGCGCGCCCGCGCCGCCGACCATCAGGAAGTCGTCACGCCCGGCCTGGTCGATGGCGCGCAGCGCGCCCACGCCCTGGTCGTCGTCGTGGTTCCACAGGGCGTCGAACTTCGACTGGGCCTGCAGGAGTTGGGACATCTTGGCCTGCCCCGACTCGACGGTGAACTCGGCGGCCTGCCGGGCGACCTTCTTGATGTTCGGGTAGTTCTTGAGGGCCGCGTCGAAGCCCTGCGTGCGCTGCTTGGTCAGCTCCAGGTTGTCGAGCCCGGCGAGTTCGATGACGCGGGCGTTCTTCTTGTTCTTGAGCTTCTCGCCGATGTAGTGACCGGCGTTCAGGCCCATGCCGTAGTTGTCGCCGCCGATCCAGCAGCGGTACGCCTGCGGGGAGTTGAAGATCCGGTCGAGGTTGACGACGGGGATGCCGGCGCGCATGGCCTGCAGGCCGACCTGGGTGAGGGCCTTGCCGTCGGCGGGCAGCACCACCAGGACGTCGACCTTCTTGTTGATCAGGGTCTCGATCTGGCCGATCTGCTGGGCGGTGTCGTTGGAGCCCTCGGTGATCTCCAGCGTGACGTCCTTGTACTTCTTGGCCCGGCTCTTGGCGTTGTCGTTGATGGCGTTGAGCCAGCCGTGGTCGGCCTGGGGGCCCGCGAAGCCGATGGTGACGGGCTTGCCGGACTTGTCGTCGGCGGCCGGCTGGTCGTTGGAGGCCGGCTCGTCGTCGGATTCGTTGCTGGTGCAGCCGGAGAGAAGGACACCTGCCCCGACGGCGGCGGTGCCGAACAGCATTCCTCTGCGACTCGTGAGCTCTGGCATGGCGGTGGGCCCTTTCCTCAAGGCGTGTCCCTCGGGTCGTGCTTCAGGTCGTGCATCAGGTCGTGCTTCAGGTCGTGCTTCAGGTCGTACTCGCGGTACGGCGTTGGACGAGCACGGCGGCGACGATGATCGCGCCCTTGGCGATCTGCTGGACGTCGCTCTGCAGGTTGTTCAAGGCGAAGATGTTGGTGATCATGGTGAAGATCAGGACGCCGAGCACCGAGCCGGTGATGGTGCCGCGTCCGCCACTGAGCAGCGTGCCGCCGATGATCGCGGCCGCGATGGCGTCGAGTTCGTACAGGTTGCCGTTGGTGTTCTGGCCCGAGCCCGACAGGACGATCAGCAGGAAGGCGGCGATGCCGCAGCACAGCCCGGAGAGCAGATACAGGTACAGCCTCTGGCGGCGTACGTCGATGCCGGCGAGACGTGCGGCCTCCGCGTTGCCGCCGACGGCCACGCTCCGCCGGCCGAAGGTGGTGCGGTTGAGGAGCAGCCAGCCGATGACGGTGACCACCGCGAAGACCATGACCAGGGGCGGGATGCCGAGGATGTAGGCGTCTCGCCCGCCGAGGTCCAGCACCCCCTCGACGGTGACGATCTGAGTCTTCCCGTCGGTGATCTGCAGGGCGAGCCCACGGGCCGAGGCCAACATGGCGAGCGTCGCGATGAAGGGGACCATGCCGCCGTAGGCGATCAGCAGCCCGTTCACCAGACCGCACCCCACGCCGACGATCACCGCCGTGAAGAGGATGCCGGCGAAGCCGTACTCCTGGGTGGCAACCGTCGTGGCCCACACCGAGGCGAGCGCCACGATCGCGCCGACGGACAGGTCGATGCCGCCGGAGGTGATGACGAAGGTCATGCCGACGGTGACGACGCCGATCACCGAGGCCTGGGTGAGGACGAGTTGGAGGTTGCGGGTGTCGAGGAACTCGTCGGGCTTGGTGATGCCGCCGATGATGATCAGGGCGGCGAGCACGCCGAGCAGCGAGAGGGTGCGGACGTCTGCACGGGCCGCGAGCGTCCGCCACTGGCTGGGTCCCTCCACCGGCGACACCTTCGGGGTATCGTCCCGGGGCGGGGATACGGGCTGCGTCATGACGCCGGAGTTCCTTCCATGACGAGGTCGAGTACGCGGTGTTCGTCGAGCTCCCGGGCGGGCGCCGTGTGCACGACGTGGCCCTCGCGGAGCACCAGGACGCGGTCGGCGAGGCCGAGGACTTCGGGTACTTCGCTGGAGACCAGGAGCACGGCCAGGCCGTCGTCGGCGAGGCGGCGGATGACGGCGTACAGCTCGGCGCGTGCGCCGACGTCGACGCCGCGGGTGGGTTCGTCGAGCAGCAGCACCCGGCAGCCGCGCAGCAGCCAGCGGGCCAGGACGGCCTTCTGCTGGTTGCCGCCGGAGAGGGTGCGCACGGGCACGGACGGGTTGTCGGGTCGCAGCGACAGCTCACGCGTCGCCTTGTGAGCGGCCTCGCGCTCGGCGCCCCGGTCGAGCCAGCCCCCGTACGAGAAGCGGGACATGGAGGACACCGACACGTTCCGTGTGACGGACTCCAGCATCAGCAGGGCCTGTGCCTTGCGTTCCTCGGGGGCGAGCCCGAGGCCGGCGCGGACGGCGGCGCGTACGCTTCCCGGGCGCAAGGGCCGTCCGTCGACGAGGACTTGACCGGCCGTCGGTTTGCGCGCGCCGTAGATGGTTTCCAGGATCTCCGAGCGTCCGGAGCCGACGAGTCCCGCGAGGCCGACGATCTCGCCGGGGCGCAGGGTGAGGTCGAGCGGTGCGAACTCGCCGTCGCGGGCGAGGCCTTGGACTTCGAGGACGGGATCCGGGAGATCTTGGTATTCGGGCCGGTCCGGGAAGACGTACTCGACGTTGCGCCCCGTCATCAGCGCGACGACCTCACGTGTCGGCGTCGACTTCGCGGGCAGCCCGCCCGCCACCGCGCGCCCGTCCTTGAGCACCGTGACGCGGTCGCCTATGCGGCGGATCTCCTCCAGGCGGTGCGAGATGTAGACGACGGCGACGCCCTCGGCGGTGAGGTCACCGACGATGCGGAAGAGGTTGTCGACCTCGTCGGGGTCGAGGGCGGCGGACGGCTCGTCCATGACGATGAGGCGTACGTCGTGGGAGAGGGCCCGCGCCATGGAGACGATCTGCTGCTGGGCGGCCGACAAGTCGCCGACCAGCCGGCCCGGATCGATCTCCGAGTGGCCAAGTCGCTTGAGAATAGCGGCAGTTGAGGCGCGCGCGTCCTTTCCTCGTACGACGAATCCGGCGGCCGTGGGCTCGTGTCCCAGGTAGACGTTCTCGGCGACCGACAGGCCTTCCACCAGGTCGAGTTCCTGGTAGATGGTGGCGATGCCGAGGCGCATGGCGGCGATGGGCGAGCGGAGCGTGACCTGTTCGCCGCGCCAGCCGATCGTGCCGTCGTCGGGCTGGTGGGCGCCGGCCAGGACCTTGATGAGGGTGGACTTCCCGGCGCCGTTCTGACCGAGCAGGCAGTGCACTTCGCCGGTCTGGACGTCGAGGTCGACGCCGTCCAGCGCGCGGACGCCGGGGAACGACTTGGTGATGCCGGACATGGTGAGCAGCGGTGGTTCTGGTGCCATGACGTTCCCCTTGGCGGGCGTGCGGCCGGTTTCAGGGCAGGGCGGAGCAGGGCGCTGTGCGTCCTGCGAAGTGGTGCGACTCTGCGGAGTGGTGCGACTCTTACGCGTTGAATGAGTTGATGCGGTGCTCTTGCGCGTCGTGCGGGTACGGACGGATCACGCGGGTGAGAACAGGTGGTCGCTGATGAGCCGGGCCGCGCCGATGACACCGGCGGTGGGGCCGAGCTCACCCAGAACGATGGGAAGGTTGCCGGTCGCGAGGGGCAGCGACTGGCGGTAGACCTGGGTGCGGATCGCGGCGAGCAGGGTGTGGCCGAGGCCGGTCACTCCGCCGCCGATCACCACCAGTCCGGGGTTGAAGAAGCTGACGAGTCCGGCGATGACCTGGCCGGTGCGGTTGCCGCCCTCGCGGATCAGGTCGAGCGCGGTGGCGTCGCCCGCGACGGCCGCGGCGGCGACGTCGACGGCACTGAGGCTGCCCGCGGTCTCCAGGCGGGCGGCGAGTTCTTGGGACAGCCCCTGCCGGGCGGCCTCCTCGGCGTCGCGGGCGAGTGCCGCACCGCTGAAGTGGGCCTCCAGGCACCCGCGGTTGCCGCAGGCGCACGGGCGGCCGTCGGGCACTGCCTGGATATGGCCGATGTCGCCCGCGCTGCCCGTCGTACCGCGGTAGACCTCGCCGCCGACGACGATGCCGCAGCCGATACCGGTGCCGATCTTGACGCAGAGGAAGTCGCCCACGGTGCGTGCTACGCCCGCGTGCTGCTCCCCCATGGCCATCAGGTTCACGTCGTTGTCGACCATGACGGGGCAGCCGAGGTCCTGACTGAGCGCCTCGCGCACCGGGAAACCGTCCCAGCCCGGCATGATCGGCGGGGCGACCGGGACGCCCTCGGGGAAACGGACCGGTCCGGGTACGCCGATGCCGGCGCCGTCGAACCCCTCCGCGAGCCCCGAGGCCTTCAACTTCGCTGCCATGGACAGGACTTGCTCGAAGACCGCGACCGGGCCCTCGCGGACGTCCATGGGCTGGTTGATGTGCCCCAGCACCTCCAGCTCGGCGTTGGTGACGGCCACATCGATGGAGGTCGCGCCGATGTCCACGCCGAGGAAGCGCAGGGCGGGCGCGAGCCTGATGTTGTGGGAGCGGCGGCCACCGCGCGAGGCGGCGAGTCCGTCGGCCACCACGAGCCCCGTCTCCAGGAGCCGTTCGACCTCCACGGCCAGCTTCGACCGCGAAAGGTCGACCCGATCTCCCAGCTGCGCACGGGAGTTGGGGCCGTCGTCACGCAACAGCCTGAGAAGCCGCGCCTGGTGGGCGTTCGCGGGTCGCGCCGTCATACGTCTCACGAGCCCCTCCCCGCCTCATCGGCACCGCTTCTTCGGGCTTTCGAGGGGAACGTAGCAGCGGTTGCCGAGAGTGGGAAGAAGTTGCGCAGGAATTGGCGCCCACTTTCTCCACTCACAGGACAAAGGGAGGCGGACGCTCGACGGGATTTTCGCCCCCGCCGCCCCTACCCGTCCCATCCCTGGGGCTCCGCCCCAGACCCCGCTCCTCAAACGCCGGAGGGGCTGACTTTCACGGGGGTCTGGGGGCGGAGCCCCCAGGTACGGGATGGGACGGGTAGGGGCG
>NZ_VBZC01000130.1:0-7971 GCF_005786655.1 Streptomyces montanus | reverse complement strand
GCGAGGGACCGGAGGGGCGGGCGGGACGGGAGGCGGCGGGGCGCCCCGCGGTGGCCCGCTGACGGGCGGGCCGGCCGGTGCGGCTGCCGGGCATCAGAGCCACCGCCGGCGCGCGTGCGCTCCGCTGGGCACGCGGTTCATAGGCTGCGGGCCGTGGGTGGCTGTCGCGCCCACGCGGCGGAGCCGCATGACGTCACAGCCCCGCGCCCCTGACGGGGCACTCGCCCCTTTAGGGGCGCGGTGCAACACCGGACTCACAGACCACGATGGCGTCACACGTCCCTCCCAAGGGTCCCGGGCATGCCCGGACCGGCCCGGACCCGCCGTCAGGCGCTCGCGGCGCCGAGTTCGCGAACGGCCTCCGCGAACCTGTCGCCGCGCTGGTTGTAGTTGGTGAACATGTCCATGGAGGCACAAGCGGGAGCCATGAGCACCGTGTCGCCGGGGCGGGCGAGCCGTGTCGCCTCCTGGACAGCCTCGAGCATCGCCCCAGTGTCGGTCCGGTCGAGGTCGACGACCGGTACCTCGGGCGCGTGTCGCGCGAGCGCTTCGCGGATCAGGGCCCGGTCGGCGCCGAACAGGACGACCCCCCGCAGTCGCTTTGCCGACTTGGCGACCAGCTCGTCGAAGGTCGCGCCCTTGGCCAGTCCGCCCGCGATCCACACGATCGACTCGTATGCCGCCAAGGACGCTTCCGCCGCGTGGGTGTTGGTGGCCTTGGAGTCGTCGATGTAGGCGACGCCACCGACGTCGGCCACGTGCTGGATGCGGTGGGCGTCCGGACGGAAGGCCCGCAGCCCGTCACGTACGGCAGCGGCGGGCACCCCGAAGGCGCGCGCCAGGGCGGCCGCCGCAAGGGCGTTGGCGATGTTGTGCGGGGCGGGCGGCTGGACGTCCGTGACCTCCGCGAGCTCCTGGGCTTGCTGCTGCCGGTCCTCGACGAAGGCGCGGTCGACCAGGATGCCCTCGACGACGCCGAGTTGGGACGGAGCGGGCGTGCCGAGCGTGAAGCCGATCGCCCGGCATCCCTCCTCGACGTCCGCCTCGCGCACCAGGTCCTCGGTGGCCTTGTCGGCCGCGTTGTAGACGCAGGCGACCCGATTGCCCTCGTAGATACGGCCCTTGTCGGCGGCGTACGCCTCCATGGAGCCGTGCCAGTCGAGGTGGTCGGGAGCGATGTTCAGGACGACGGCGGAGTGCGCGCGAAGGGAGGGCGCCCAGTGCAGCTGGTAGCTGGACAGTTCGACCGCCAGGACGTCATGCGGCTCCGCCGAGAGGACCACGTCGATGATCGGGGTGCCGATGTTGCCCACCGCTGCCGTACGAAGGCCGGCGGCGCTCAGGATCGACGCGAGCATCTGGGTGGTGGTGGTCTTGCCGTTGGTGCCCGTGACGGCTAGCCAGGGAGCCGCGTCGGAGCCGCGCAGACGCCAGGCGATCTCCACGTCGCCGACGACGTCCACGCCCGCCGCGTCGGCGGCCACGAAGAGTGGGCTGCCCGGCTTCCAGCCCGGCGAGGTGACCACGAGGTCGGTGCCCTCGGGAAGCGTCTCGGCGTCCGCGAGACGTACCGCGATGCCCTCCGCCTCGAGGGAGGCGGCCCGCTCCTGGTGCACCGGCGAATCGCCGCCGTCGACGACCGTGACCGACGCGCCGAAGCCTGCCAGGGCGCGGGCGGCGCTGATGCCGCTCACGCCGAGACCGGCGACGGTGATGTTCCGGCCTGCCCAAGTCGTCACTTGTCGGCTGCCCATCCTGCGTAGAAGAGACCCAGACCCACGATGACGCACATGCCCTGAATGATCCAGAAGCGGACCACCACCAGGACTTCGGACCAGCCCTTGAGTTCGAAGTGGTGCTGGAGCGGGGCCATCCGGAAAACGCGTTTGCCGGTCAGGCGGAACGAACCGACCTGGATGACGACCGACATGGTGATGAGGACGAACAGACCGCCCAGCAGCGCGAGCAGCAGCTCGGTACGGGAGCAGATCGCGAGACCGGCGAGTGCGCCGCCGAGCGCCAGCGAACCGGTGTCGCCCATGAAGATCTTGGCGGGTGAGGTGTTCCACCACAGGAAGCCGAAGCAGGCGCCCATGAGCGCGGCGGCGACGACGGCGAGATCGAGCGGATCTCGCACTTCGAAACAGGCTTCCGGGTTGGTCAGGGTCTGCGCGTTGGCGCAGGACTCCTGGAACTGCCAGACGCCGATGAACGTGTACGCGCCGAAGACCATCACGGAGGCGCCGGTGGCCAGGCCGTCCAGGCCGTCCGTGAGGTTCACGCCGTTCGACATCGCGAGGATCATGAACAGCGCCCAGACCACGAACAGCACCGGGCCGATCGACCAGCCGAAGTCCTGCACGAAGGAGAGCTTGGTGGAGGCCGGGGTGTTGTTGCGGTTGTCCGCGAACTGCAGCGAGAGCACCGCGAAGGTGATGCCGACGATCAGCTGGCCGGCCATCTTCGCCTTGGCCCGCAGACCCAGCGAGCGCCGCTTGACGATCTTGATGTAGTCGTCGAGGAAGCCGACCAGGCCCATCCCCGCCATCAGACCGAGCACCAGCAGTCCCGAGAACGTCGGCGGCTTTCCGGTGATCACCTTGCTGAGGAAGTACGCGACGATCGTGGCCAGGATGAAGGCGATGCCACCCATGGTCGGCGTACCGCGCTTGGAGTGGTGCTCGCGCGGGCCGTCGTCGCGGATGTACTGGCCGTAGCCCTTGCGGGCCAGCAGCTTGATCAGCAAGGGGGTGCCCACGAGAGTCAGGAAGAGGCCGATGACTCCCGAGAACAGGATCTGATTCATCATCGGGCAGCGACCTCACCCTCGGCACCCTCGAGCAGCGCCTGGGCCACCCGCTCCAGCCCGACCGCTCTGGACGCCTTCACGAGTACGACGTCTCCCGGGCGCAACTCGCTGCGCAACAGGTCGACCGCCGACTGTGCGTCGGACACGTGCACCGACTCCTCACCCCACGAACCCTCGTTATATGCGCCCAGTTGAAGCCAGGACGCTTCCCTGCCCCCGACCGCGACGAGCTTGCTGACGTTGAGCCGGACGGCGAGCCGTCCGACCGCGTCGTGCTCGGCGAGCGCCTCGTCCCCGAGCTCGGCCATCTGACCGAGCACCGCCCAGGTCCGCCTCCCCTTGCCCATGGCCGCCAGCGCCCTGAGGGCGGCCCGCATGGACTCGGGGTTCGCGTTGTAGGCGTCGTTGACGACCGTCACGCCGTCCGGTCGCTCGGTGACCTCCATCCGCCAGCGGGAGAGGGAGCCCGCCTCGGAGAGCGCGACGGCGATCTCGTCTGCGGACATGCCCAGCTCATGGGCGACGGCGGCCGCGGCGAGCGCGTTCGACACGTGGTGCTCACCGTACAGGCGCATGGTCACGTCACTGCACCCGGAGGGTGTGTGAAGGCTGAACGCCGGCTGTCCGCTGTCCGTGAGCCGGACGTTCTCGGCCCGTACGTCCGCTTCGCCGGACTCTCCGAAGAGGGTCACCTTCGCCTTCGTACGGGATGCCATGGCCCGTACGAGGGGATCGTCGGCATTGAGGATCGCGGCGCCGCCCTCACTCGACGGCGGTAGGCCCTCCACCAACTCGCCCTTGGCCTGGGCGATTTGCTCGCGGCCGCCGAACTCGCCGATGTGCGCCGTGCCCACGTTGAGAACGAGGCCGATCTTCGGCGGCGTCAGGTCGGTGAGATAGCGGATGTGGCCGATGCCGCGGGCGCCCATCTCCAGCACGAGGAACCTGGTCTCCTCGGTGGCGCTGAGGGCGGTGAGCGGCAACCCGATCTCGTTGTTGAGCGAGCCCGGCGTGAAGACCGTCGGCGCCTTGCGCTGGAGCACCTGGGCGATCAGGTCCTTGGTGCTGGTCTTGCCGGCGGAGCCGGTGAGGGCCACGAGGGTCGCGCCGAGGCTCTCGACGACGTGGCGCGCGAGGGCGCCGAGGGCGACCTGGACGTCGTCCACGACGATCGCGGGCACGCCGACGGGCCGGGACGCCAGAACGGCGACGGCACCGGCCGAGACGACGTCGGCGGCGAAGTCGTGACCGTCCACGCGCTCGCCCACGAAGGCGACGAACAGACTGCCTGGCTCCACCTCGCGGGAGTCCCTGACGACCGGTCCGGAAACCTGGACCGACGGATCCGGTATGTCGTACGTCTGCCCGCCGACGACTGAGGCGATCTCGGCGAGAGAGAGGGCGATCACAAGTTCATCCCTGGGTCTTCTGGATAGCTTCGCGCAGCACCTGACGGTCGTCGAAGGGACGGACCACTCCGGCGATGTCCTGGCCCTGCTCATGGCCCTTGCCCGCGACCAGCACGGTGTCGCCGGGCTCGGCGCGGGCGACGGCGGCGGCGATCGCGGCGGCCCGTTCCTCGAAGACCTGCACCTCGCCGCGCTCGTGCGCCGGCACTTCGGCGGCGCCCGCGAGCATCGTGGCGAGGATCGCGAGGGGGTCCTCGGAGCGGGGGTTGTCGGACGTCAGTACGGCGGTGTCGGCGAGGCGGGCCGCGGCGGCGCCCATCGGCATCCGCTTGCTCTTGTCCCGGTCGCCGCCGCAGCCGAGCACGATGTGCAGGCGGCCACTCGTGACTTTGCGCAGCGCGCGCAGGACCGATTCCACGGCATCCGTCTTGTGCGCGTAGTCGACGACCGCGAGGTAGGCCTGGCCTTCGTCCACGCGTTCCAGGCGGCCCGGCACGCCCGGCACCGCGGCGATGCCGTCGGCCGCGGTCTGCGGGTCGATCCCGGCGGCGGCGAGGGCGACGATCGCGGCGAGCGTGTTGGCGACGTTGAACGGGCCCGCGAGCGGCGACTTGGCGGTGATCCGCTCCCCCTTGGGGCCGATCGCCACGAAGGTCGAGTCCATCGGACCCACCTCGACGTCCTCGGCGCGCCAGTCGGCGTCCGGATGGCCCTCGGCGGAGAACGTCACCACGGGGACGGCGGCTTCCTGAACGAGCCTGCGTCCGTACTCGTCATCGAAGTTGACCACGCCCAGCTTGCTGCGTTTCGGCGTGAAGAGCTCCGCCTTGGCCCGGAAGTAGTCCTCCATGTCGGAGTGGAACTCCATGTGTTCCGGGCTGAGGTTGGTGAAGACCGCGATGTCGAAGACGCAGCCGTCGACCCGGCCGAGGACCAGCGCGTGGCTGGAGACCTCCATGGCGACCGCGTCCACGCCGCGCTCACGCATCACCGCGAACAGCGCCTGCAGGTCGGTCGCTTCGGGGGTCGTGCGTTCCGACTTGATCCGCTCGTCGCCGATGCGCATCTCGACCGTACCGATGAGGCCGGTGCTGCGGACGGCCTTGAGGCCGCCCTCGACGAGGTACGCCGTCGTGGTCTTGCCCGAGGTGCCGGTGATTCCGATCTGGAGAAGATCGCGACCGGGATGGCCGTAGATCGTGGCGGCCAGCTCGCCCATCCGTCCACGCGGGTCGTCGACCACGAGGACCGGGAGGCCGGTCGCGGCGGCACGCTCGGCGCCGGTCGGATCCGTGAGCACGGCCGCGGCACCGAGGCCGGCGGCCTGCGTCACGAAGTCGGCGCCGTGCAGGCGGGCGCCGGGCAGGGCGGCGTAGAGGTCACCGGGGCGTACGGCGCGGGAGTCGTGGGTGATACCCGTGACCTCTGCGGCTGCGGGGGCGGTGACACCCAACTGATCGGCGAGCTCCGCGAGGCGTGCGGCGGAGACCTGGACCGGCCGCGGCGGCCCCGGAAATGTCACAGGAACGCCCTTCTGGGTGGTTTGGGACTGATCAGCTTGTGGCACGGCGGTGAGCGTACCGGGCGCACCCCCGCCGGAGCCAAAGGGGAGTCCGCCCGCAGCGCGGTCCGGCGAGGGCGGCGGGGGAAGACGGGTGGGCGAGGGGCGGCTCGCCGGGGTGTCCGCCGCCTGGTTCGCCGGGTGGTTCGCTGGGCGGTCCGCGGGGTGGTCCGCGGGGCGGTCCGCCGCGTCGGGAGGGATCGTTGTCACGGTCAGTTCCTGGGGGTTGCCGGATGATCAGGGGTTCCGGTGGGGGCCGGAGGGTGCCGGTCAGGGCTTCCCAAGGCTTCTCAGGGCTTGAAGGCGACCGGCAGCCTCGCGGCCTCCTCGCCGGTGGGCGGCACCTGCAGGGTCTTCAGGGCGAACTCCAGGACTTTCTTGTAGACGGGCCCACAGATCTGGCCGCCGAAGTAGCTGCCCTTGGTCGCGTTCTGAATGGCGCAGTAGACGGTCACCCGGGGGTTGTCGGCGGGGGCGAACCCGGCGAACGACGAGGTGTAGCCGCGGTAGCGGCCGGTGGCCGGATCCACACGGTTGGCCGTGCCTGTCTTTCCCGCGACGCGGTAGCCCGGGATACGGGCCTTGGTGCCGGTGCCCTCCTCGTCGTCCACGACGGACTCCAGCATCTGCGCCAGGGTTTTCGCCGTTTTCTCGCTCACGACCCTTGTCTTCTTGGGCTTGGCGGCGGATGTGAAGCGGCCGTCGGGTCCCCTGGTGCCTCGTACGAGAGTCGGTTCGACGCGTACGCCGCCGTTCGCGATCGTCGAGTAGACGGAGGCCGCCTGCATCGCGTTG
Organism: Streptomyces montanus; assembly: GCF_005786655.1. NCBI lineage: Bacteria > Bacillati > Actinomycetota > Actinomycetes > Kitasatosporales > Streptomycetaceae > Streptomyces > Streptomyces montanus. The sequence continues at coordinate 1,397 of NZ_VBZC01000130.1, read as the reverse complement.
ATGGAGACACCCTGGCCGAAAGGAATCGTGTACTGCTGCGAGGTCGACCACTTGTCGGCGGGTGCGAGAAGGCCCGCCGTCTCGCCGGGGAAGCCGAGCCCGGTGTAGCGGCCGATGCCGAACTTGCGCAGATACGAGTAGAGGACCTGATTGGCCTTCTTCTGCGTCTTGCCGAGCTGGCCGGTCGCCAGAATGGTGCCGATGTTGCTGGACTTGGCGAGCACGCCGTTGAGCGTCAGGTACCAGGTCGGGTGGTCGACGTCGTCCTTGAAGAGCCGGTCGCCGCGGTGCAGCCGGTTGGGCACCGTCACCCGCGTCGAGGGCGTGGCGACGTTCTCCTCCAGTACGGCGGCCATCGACATGACCTTGGCGGTGGAGCCGGGCTCGAAAGCGTCCTGAAGGGCCGCGTTGCCGAGCGCCGCCGAGTCGGCCTCCGAGAGGTCGTTCGGGTCGAAGCCCGGCGCATTGGCCATCGCGAGGACCTCGCCGGTCTTGTTGTCCTGCACGAGCACGTAGCCGCGGTCCGCCTTGGACTTCTTCACCTGCTCGGAGATGGCGTTCTGCGCGGCCCACTGGATGTCGCGGTCGATGGTCAGCTCGACGTCGGAACCGGCCACGGCGGGCGTCTCGGTGTTGTCCGCGGTCGGGACCTCACGGCCGCCGGACTGGGCGTAGCGGACCTTGCCGTCCTTGCCGGCCAGTTCCTTGTTCAGCTGCTGCTCGATACCACCGCCGCCCTTGCCGTCGGCGTTGACCCAGCCCAGTATCCCCGCGCCCAGGTCGCCGTTCGGATAGACCCGCTTGCTGCTGGGCTCCTGGAAGACGCCGGCCAGGACGTTCGCGGCCGTCCTGTCCGTCTCCGCCTTGTCGGCGAGGGCGCTCTGCAGGTCCTTGATCTGCGTCCAGACCTGGGGGGTCTGGCGGCGGGCGAGCAGGACGTACCGGGTGCCCTTGGTGCGGAGCTTGTGGGCGATCTCGGCCGGCTCCTTGTCGAGGATCGGTCCGAGGAGCGCGGCGGCCTGCTCGGGCGCGTCGTCGACCTTCGTCATCTTCGGCGTGAACATCGTCGGGTCGGCGGTGATGTCGTTCGCGTCCGCGCTGATCGCCAGGTCCACGCCGTTGCGGTCGGTGATCCCGCCGCGCTCGGCGGCCAGCGTGTGGGTGAGGTAGCGGTTCTGTTCGGCCTTGGCCGCGTACGCACTCGCGTCGACCGCCTGCACCTGGAGCAGCCGCACCACGAAGGCCAGCATCACCAGGGTCAGGGCGAGGCTGACCAGGCGGAGGCGGGGGCGGGGACTGGCGAGCCGGATGATGCGCGGGCCCGGCGAGCGGGGCGGGGCCGGGCGGCGTGCGGGACGGGCGCCCGGCCCCGGCCTCGGGCTTCGGCTCGGGCTCCG